>CANRKZ010000005.1 GCA_947631335.1 uncultured Clostridia bacterium | reverse complement strand
CTTAATAAAAGCTGGGCTTTTTATAAATTGCAAAAATAGAGAGGATGTAGTAAAATAGATACAGGATAGGTAATAGGAGGACAAATAAAGTGAAAGATTCAATAAAGAATTTATCAGAAAAAGTACAATTAGAAATAAAACCAATATTAGAAAATATAGATACGATATGTGAAAAAAATAGTAAAAAAGTATTACAAGCTTTTCAAAAATGTGATTTGCAAGAAACACATTTAAATTCTTCAACGGGATATGGAATTGATGAACCTGGAAGAAATAAAATAGAAGAGATTTATAGTGATATTTTTAGAGCAGAGGATGCTTTAGTAAGAACACAGTTAATATCCGGAACACATGCTTTATCAGTGATATTATCTGCATTATTAAGGCCAGGAGACACGATGATTAGCATAACAGGACAGCCATATGACACTTTGCAAACAGTAATAGGGATTACAGGAAATAGTAAAAGTTCTTTAAAAGAATTTGGAATTAGATATGAGCAAATTGAATTATTAGAAAATGATTTTGATATTTATAAAATAGTAGAAAGAATATCAAAGGGGAATATAAAGTTAATAGAGATACAAAGATCTAGGGGATATTCTGCGAGAAAAAGTTTAACAATAGAAAAGATAGAAAAAGTTATAAAAGAGATAAGGAAGGTTAACCATGATGTTATTATTATGGTAGATAATTGTTATGGGGAATTTGTTCAAGATAGAGAACCAATTGAAATTGGGGCTAATATTGCAGTAGGCTCTCTGATGAAAAATTTAGGAGGAGGAATTGCGACTTCAGGAGCTTATATAGTAGGAGATAAAAAATTGATTGAATTGTGTGCGGAGAGATTAACTTCTCCAGGAATAGGAAAAGAAATAGGTCCATCTTTGAATCAGAATACTTTGTTTTTGAAAGGTTTATATTTTGCTCCATCTGTTGTTGCATCTAGTTTAAAAACAGCGATATTTTCAAGTAATATTTTAGAAAAATTGGGATATAAAGTAGATCCAAAATTTGACGAAGAAAGGGCAGATATTGTTCAAACAATAGAGTTAGGTTCAGAAGATAAATTGGTAAAATTTTGCCAAGGAATTCAAAAGGGATCTCCAATAGACTCTAACGTTATCCCATATCCAGGGGATATGGGAGGGTATGAAGATAAAGTTATTATGGCAGCTGGAACATTTACCCAAGGATCAACAATAGAGCTTAGTTGTGATGGACCTATCAGATCGCCATATATTGCATATATGCAAGGAGGACTTACTTATGAGTATGGAAAATTAGGTGTTTTACAGGCAATAGAAAGTATGGAAAAAAAATTCGTAAAGAAAGGGGAAAAATGAAAGTAATTGTAATAGGTGGAGGCCCTGCCGGCATGATGGCAGCAATAGTTTCAGCTGGAAATGGAAATCAAGTAACTCTAATAGAAAAAATGCAATCATTAGGAAGAAAATTATTAATAACAGGAAAAGGAAGATGTAATATTACATCTTCATTACCTATGGACGAATTTATTAAAAATACACCAGGAAACGGAATGTTTTTATATAGTTGTTATAAGAAATTTACAAATCAAGATATTATTCGATTTTTAAGGGAAGAAGGATTAGAAGTAAAAGAAGAAAGAGGAAATCGAATTTTCCCTGTAACTAATAAATCACTAGATGTCTTAAAATGTTTTATGAGAAAAATAAAAGAATTAAATATTAAAGTAGTATATAATACAAAAGTAAAAGAAATATTGGTAGAAGATAAAAAAGTAGTAGGAGTAATAGCAAATGGAGATATAATCAAGGCAGATAAAGTAATACTTGCAACAGGGGGGAAAAGCTATCCATTAACTGGCTCAACAGGAGATGGTTATGAAATGGTAAAAAGATTAGGTCATACGATAACAAAAATACAGCCATCACTTGTGCCATTAGAAAGTTATCAAAAAAAGATTTGTAAAGATTTACAAGGACTAAGTTTAAAAAATGTCAAAATAACATTAAAGAATATTGAAACAGATAAGAATATCTATGAAGATTTTGGAGAAATGATATTTACTCATTTTGGAGTATCTGGTCCAACTATATTAAGTTCTTCAGCACATTTAGTAAGATATAAAAAGATAGAAGAGAAACTAAAAAATAAAAAAATTGTTTTGAGTATTGATTTTAAACCAGCCTTATCCGAAGAAAAACTAAATAATAGAATCTTAAGGGATTTTAGTAAACAAAAAAATAAGCAGTTCAAAAATAGTCTAAATGAATTATTACCCCAAAAATTAATTTCTACTATAATTGAAAAAAGCCAAATAGATCCTAACAAAAAAGTAAATGAAATTACAAGAAAAGAAAGAAAAGAGTTAGTAAGTATATTGAAACACTTTCGTATTCAAATAAAGGGATTTCGACCAATTGAAGAGGCAATCATAACAAGTGGAGGAATTAATATAAAAGAAGTTAATCCTAAGACAATGGAATCAAAAATTATAAAGGGTCTATATTTTGCAGGAGAAATTATTGATGTAGACAGCTATACAGGAGGTTTTAATTTGCAAATAGCTTATTCAACAGGATATGTTGCAGGAGTATCATAGAAAATAAATGATTTTATAATATATTTTAGGAAAATAAGGAGTTAAAATGGGAGGATTTAGAACAATTAAAGAAAATGTCGAAGCTGAAATAATTGAAAAGAAGTCAAAATTTATAGCAAACTTATTTTATATAGAAAATAGTAAGGAAGCTGAAGAAATAATAAAAAAGACTAAAAAAAGATATTTTAATGCAAGGCATAATTGTATGGCTTATCGAATAGAGGAAAATGGAAAAATAATTGAAAGATCTAGTGATGATGGTGAACCATCAGGTACAGCAGGAGCTCCTATGTTAAATATTTTACAAAAAAATAATTTAGTAAATGTTTTAATTATAGTGACAAGATATTTTGGAGGAATTTTATTAGGAACAGGAGGGTTAGTGCGAGCTTATTCAAACAGTTTATTAAAGGCAATTGAGCAAAGTACAATAGTAGAAAAATGTTTTGGACAAGAGTTAGAATTGGAATTAGAATATAAGGAAATTGAGAATTTTAAATATTATTGTAAAAACAACCAGATAAATATAATTGATTTAAAATATGGAGAGAATGTTGTTTGTAAAATAGAGATAGAAGACGTTGCAAAACAAAAATTGATGAAAGATTTTGAAGTAAAAAATATAAATTTAAAACATATAAAGGAATTATCCAAAAAATATATAACGAAAAGTAAATAAAAATTGCATTTTTACAAATAAAATGGAAAAAATTTCCATAAAGATATTGCAAGTCCTAAAATAAAGTATTATAATCAAAACTGTAAAAAATTTACAATTAATTTTAGGAGGGGAAATATGAAAGAAAAAATTTCTGTTTTAATTGCAGATGATAATCAGGAATTTAGCCATACTTTATCTACTTACATAAATTCACAAGAAGATATGGAAATAGTTGGAATGGCGAGAGATGGAAATGAAGCAATAGAAATGATAGTAAATGCAAATCCAGACGTAGTTTTATTAGATGTGATTATGCCACATCTTGATGGATTAGGAGTATTAGAAAAAATAAATGGAATAAAAAATGATAAAAAACCAACATGTATCATGTTATCAGCAGTAGGACAAGACAAAATAACGCAAAAAGCTATATTACTAGGTGCGGAATATTATGTGGTAAAACCTTTTGATATTGAATTACTTATAAAAAGGATCAGAGAGATTAAATTCTTTAAACCAAATCAAGCTACGAATAATTTTATAACAAGGGAAACAAAACAACAATACATAGACATTTCAAAAGAGGAAAGTAAAAAGGAAGAAAATTTAGAAGCATTAGTTACTAATATTATTCATGAAGTGGGAGTACCAGCACATATCAAAGGTTACCAATACTTAAGAGAAGCTATTATGATGGTAGTAAATGATATTGATGTAATTAATCAAATTACAAAAAGTTTATATCCTAAAATAGCATTTAAATTTAATACAACACCATCACGAGTAGAACGTGCTATTCGCCATGCAATTGAAGTAGCATGGGGAAGAGGTCAACAAGAAGCAGTAGAAAATATATTTGGATATACCATATCTGCAGCTAAAGGGAAACCAACAAATTCAGAATTTATTGCTATGATTGCCGATAAGCTAAGATTAGAATTAAAAAGTGCATAAAAGAGATAAATTTAATTAAAGTAGGCATTTACTTAAACCTTTATTTATTAATGATTAAAATTAATAGATAAAGGTATTTTTATTAAAGAAACTATAAATAAATAATAAAAATTGTATAACCTTGCTATTTTTGGAAAAACTAATAAAAGTACATAAATTTGCAAGGAGGTACAGATGAATCAAAGCAATTTAAAAAATATGGTAGTTCTAAGAAACTTACCATCTAATATTGTAGAAGAGGCGATTATTATATTAAAAGCTAATAAGAAAATAAAAAAGCTTGAAAAAGTAGAGAAAAATAAGAAACTTGAAGAAATGACAAGTAAAAAGAAAGAAAATGATTATATATTAAAAGAGGCGGAAATGTTGATATCTAATTATATTTCTGTTTTAGAAGAAAAAAAGAAAGCTAAGAAAGTAAATAACAAAAAAATGGCTCAGAAATATAAAAGAATTAAAAATTATGCTTATATAACAAGTATTATTGCCTTGATCGAAACCCTTCTATTATTTGCTAAATAAGGAATAAAACACTTTTTCCTAACATATAGTTTACAAAGAAACTAAGGAAGAGGTGTTTTTTTATGGAAAGAACAATATCAGTTGAAGAAAAAATAAGACGAGCTGAGCAGATATATGAAAGGAGAAGACAGGGAAACGATAGAAAAATAGCAACTGTAAATGTAAACGAAGGAAAAAAAGATATTAAATTATTAAAAAAAATGATTATACAAATAGTGATATGTGTGTCTATTTATTTAGTTGTATATACTATTTATAATAGTGATTATGTTTTTTCAGAGGATTTTACGAATAAAGCAAATGAGATATTGTCCTATGATACAAATTTTATGGAAATGTATAAAAATATAAGAAAACAATTTGAAAGTGTGATTTTTCAGAATAACAAAGAGAGTAAAGAACAGCAAAATATAATACAAAATGGAATTGGAGGTTCCGAAGAAAATAAAGAAATAAGTTTAGAAAGTCAAGAGAATAATGAAGAAGAGACAAAAGAATTAACTCAAACAGAGAAGGATATTATAAATATAAAAAACACAACTACCTTTATAAAACCAATAGAAGGAAATATTAGTTCAAAATATGGGCAAAGAGATACTGCTACAGGAAACGTTCCAAAAAATCATACAGGAACAGATATTGCAGCTAATTTAGGTACAAAGATAAAGTCTGCTACCGATGGAGAAGTTGTTTTATCTTCTGAAGAGGGAGATTATGGAAAACATTTAAAAATTCAAATAGGGGAAGTCAGTATTATTTATGCACATTGCAACAGTTTGTATGTAAAACAAGGTGATAAAGTTGCACAAGGACAAGAAATCGCAGAAGTAGGTTCAACAGGAAATTCTACTCGGACCACATTTACATTTTGAAATAAGAATTTCAGAAAGAACGGTTGATCCACAAAGTATTTTGGAATTATAAAGGAGAGAAAAATGCGATTTAAGATTGATTTGAAAATATTTCTGTTTCTTATATTATTTTATTTTACAAAGCAAATAGAAACCTATGTTATGATTATTTTTTTTGCTATTCTTCATGAATTAGGACATTTAATAGCAGGATTGGCTATGGGAATGAAACCTGAGAAAATAGAATTAATGCTATATGGACTTAGTATATCTTTTAAGTTAAAGCCAAAAGACTATAATAAAACAATAGCAAAAGGAAATTTATTAGTGGTAAAAAAAATTTTAGTAGCAATGGCTGGACCTCTAACGAATTTATTAATTATTTTTATTTTTGTGAATATAGGTATGGAACTGTTTTCTAATTTAATGATTCTGTATTCTAATCTTTTATTATTAGTATTTAATTTATTACCAATTTATCCTTTAGACGGTGGAAGAATTTTGAAAGGAATTTTACATATATTTTTAGGAAAAAGAAAGGCAGAAAAGTATACAAACTCTGTTTCTTTTGTGGTATTGATTATAGTGACATTGATAGCAAGTGTAGGAGTACTTTATATGAAGAACATTTCGTTTTTTTTGATTACAATTTTTCTTTGGGGGTTCTATTTAAAGCAAGATAAGGTATATCGAAAAAGAAATGAAATTTATAATTTAATTGATAAAACTATTGAAATTAATGCAAATAAATAGTAAACTAATACTAAAGAAGAAAAGGAGAATGCAAAGGATGAAAAACTTTTTAAAAAGTCAAAAAGGAATTAATTTAATTACATTATCAGCATCTGTAATTATTATATTAATTTTAATGGGGATAATACTTTATAATGTAAGAGATAATTTAGGTGTTCAAAATTTAAAAAATATGCAGGTAGATATTGAAAATTTAAGGAGTAAAGTTGCTAATTATTATATGCAGTATGGGGAAATACCAGTTAATAAAAGTAAAGAATATGAAAATTATGCTCATATAAATGTTATTAGTACAAAAGTAGATACCGGTAAATTTTATGTAATTGATTTATCTGCTATGGAAAATGTAACTTTAACTTATGGTAAGGACTATGAAAAAATAACGGAACAAACCACACAACAAGATTTAAATCAGCTAGAAGATTTATATATTATAAATGAGACAAGTCATAATATCTTTTATGTGAAAGGCATCGTATTTGAAGGAGAAGTGTTTTATACGGATTATACAAAGGAAAATATAGATGAAAGATCAGTTGAATTACATTTAGAATCATCAGGAGAAAATTGGTCTCCTATTTATCAGGAAGAAGCTATTTATAAGGATGAAAACGAAAATACTGCAAAAATACCAAAAGGATTTCAAGTTAGCAGAAAATCAGGAGAAAATATAATCGGAAGTGGTTTAGTCATTAAAAATGGAAATACAGATGATCGATATGTATGGGTTGCAGTACCAAAAGCAGTTTTTAAAGAAGCCTCTTCAGAAAATGATTATGACGGTATTGAAAAAGACTTAAAAGCTTATACAGTTGGTTATAGAGAAAATGAGTATGAGGATCATTATTATGAGGGATGTGGCATTAAAGAATCAGAATATAATGAACTAAAAAATAAAATGTTAAGTAGTATTTATAAAAACAAAGGTTTTTGGATTAGTCAATATGAAATAGGAACAGATACAATAAGGAACAATGCAACAATCTCTCAAACAGACTTAAAAAGTAAAGAGGGAGAATATCCATATAATTATATAACAATTGGCCAAGCCCAACAATTAGCAAGTAATAAATTTAATTCTGAAAATATTACAAGTAGTTTATTGTTTGGATTGCAATGGGATTTAATGCTTAAATTTATAGAAACAACAAGTATAGGATCCAATACACAAATTACAAAGGATAGTACATCTTGGGGAAATTACAAAAATTCTATGTTTGATATTAACAAAGGAAAATATGCAATTACTACTTGGGAAAATGTAAATGGCAGCTATTCAAAACCAACAATAAGTGTATTATTATCAACTGGAGCAACAAATAGAAATAGTATGCTTAATATTTATGATTTAGCAGGAAATATAGAAGAATGGACACTAGAACAAAAAATAGATAGTAACAATTTAGCCATTACTAGAGGTGGTTCTTATGATGATAATGGTAATGAATATTTTGCAGCTAAAAGAAAGGAAAGGAATATTGAAGATAGCAACAGTGATATAGGCTTTCGTATAGCTTTGTATTAGAAACAAAATAAGACAAAATAGCATAAGTTATAATTACAGCTTATGCTATTTATTTTATGTTTTTGTAAACATTTTGTAATAATTTAGAAATATTTTTGTTATTTTCCTGTAAAATTCATTGACTTTTTGCCGTTTTCGTTATATCATATAACTATTAAAAATGTGTTTTTAAAATCCTAAGGAGGAAAATTATGGGAGAAGTAATTGTTATCACATCAGGAAAAGGTGGAGTAGGGAAAACAACAACAACAGCAAATTTAGGCTCAAGTTTAGCACTAGAAGGAAAAAAAGTAGTATTAATTGATACAGACATAGGGTTACGTAATTTAGACGTTGTCATGGGATTAGAAAATAGAATTGTATATGATATCGTAGATGTTGTAGAAGAAAAGTGCAAATTAAGACAAGCTTTAATAAAAGATAAAAGATTTAAAGAATTATACCTACTACCAGCTGCCCAAACAAGAGATAAAAGCGCAGTAAATGAAGAACAAATGAGAGATTTAGTAGGAAAACTAAAAGAAGAATTTGATTATATATTAATTGATTGTCCAGCAGGAATAGAACAAGGATTTAAAAATGCAATAGCAGGGGCTGACCGTGCTATTGTAGTAACAACTGCAGAGATATCTGCCATTAGAGATGCTGACAGAATAATAGGGCTTTTAGAATCTTCAGAAATTAAAAATCCAGAGTTAGTTATTAATCGAATTAGACCCAATATGGTAAGAAAAGGTGAAATGATGGATGTTGATGATATTGTCGATCTTCTATCAATCGATTTAATAGGAGTAGTTCCGGATGATGAGTATATTATTACACAAACAAATAAAGGAGAGCCAGTTATTCAAAATAAGAGGGCACCATCAGGAAAAGCATATATTGAGATTGCAAAAAGAGTATTAGGTGAAAAAATAGAGGTAACAATTCCTGGTAGCGAGAAAGGTTTTTTTGCAAAATTAAAAAGAATATTTAAAAAACAATAAAATAATTTTGGGGGTAAGTAGAAATAATGTTTGAAAACATAATGAAAATTTTTAAGAAGTTAAACAAAAAAGAAAATAAAGTTGCTACAAATTCGAAAAATGCGGCAAAGGAAAGGTTACACTTAGTTTTAATGCAAGATAGAGCAAACGTTTCAGCAGACTTCTTAGAACTTATGAAACAAGAAATTATAGAAGTAATCAAGAAATATATTGATGTAGATGAAAATGCAATAGACGTAAGGCTTACAAATAAAGAAAATGGAGATGGTACAAATGGAGCACCAGCATTATATGCTAATATTCCCATTTTAAATATAAAAAATGAAGCTAGAAAACTAGAAGTAAAGGAAAATGAAAAAAAGGAAGAAAAAGCGAAGGAAAAAATAGAAGAAACAGATCAAGCAAAAAAGGAAAAAATTGAAACAGAACAAGCAAAAGTGGAAGAAGGGAAAGATGAATCATCGGAAATAAGAGAAATTAACAATAAAGATGTTGAATCTAATAAAAAAGACAGTAAAGAGGAAAACAAAATTGAAGCAAAAGAGAAAATTAAATCAGAAGATTAATTAGGAAAAAGAGTGGTTTAATGAGGAAAAGAGAATTAAAAAATATAGAGTGGAGTCTATTAATAGTTGCAATGATTTTGTCTGTAATAGGATTAGTTGCACTATTTTCTGCCACACAAGAGACACAATATGATGAATTTAATAAGCAATGTGTATGGCTAG
The DNA here is from genome assembly GCA_947631335.1 of uncultured Clostridia bacterium. Classification (GTDB taxonomy): domain Bacteria; phylum Bacillota; class Clostridia; order TANB77; family CAG-508; genus CAG-269. The sequence continues at coordinate 39,227 of CANRKZ010000005.1, read as the reverse complement.
TAATTAGTTTGGTAATTATGGTGATTATAATGCTAGTAGATTACGAATTACTCATAAAGATATCACCAATATTTTATGGTATTTTTTTGATACTATTACTTGCTGTATTATTCACAACTCCAGTAAATGGAGCAACTAGCTGGTTTGATATAGGAGCATTTTCTTTTCAGCCAGGAGAATTTGCTAAAATATTCGTTATTTTATTTTTAGCATTAATAATTACAAAGATTCAAAAAAAAGGGGAAAAAGAGATCAACAGGCCAACTAGATTACTAATCTTATTAGCTATATTAGGACTTCCTGTTCTATTAATTATTAAACAGCCAGATTATGGGACGGCAGCTGCATTCATTATAGCAATTGCTATGATGCTAATAACAGCAGGAATTGATAAGAAATATATTATTATCACAGCGATATTAATTGCAATAGCAGTTCCTTTATTATATAATTTCGTTTTACCAGAACATGCAAAGAAGAGAATTGACATTTTTTTAAATCCAGAATCAGATCCAAGAGGAGCGGGATATAATATTATTCAATCAAAACTTGCTATTGGTGCTGGTGGGCTTACAGGTATGGGATTTTTGAAAGGAAATCAAACGCAATTAGGATTTTTATATCCTAAGACTACGGATTTCATTTTTGCTGTTATTGGAGAAGAAATGGGATTTATAGTTGCAGGAGCAGTTATTATACTGTATGTATTTCTGGTGACAAAATGTTTATATATAGCAAAGACAGCTAAGAATGAAATAGGTGCATTGGTTGCATCTGGAATAACAGGAATTTTTCTATTTCACATGTTAGAAAATATAGGCATGGTTATGGGATTATTACCAATAACAGGGGTACCACTTCCTTTTATCAGCTATGGAGGAAGTTCGCTTATTACGAATTTTATCTGTATAGGAATATTATTAAATATTAGCAGTAAAAGACAAAAAACAATATTTGTAAAATGATATTTCATAAGGGAGAAAATATGTATTTAAAAAAACTAAAAATAGGAAATGTAGAGTTAGAAAATAATTTAATATTAGCTCCTATGGCAGGTGTAACAAACCTGCCTTTTAGAATGATATGTGAAAAGTTTGGACCTGGTATGGTATGCACAGAAATGGTTAGTTCAAAAGCAATATTTTATGATGACCAAAAAACAAAAAGATTATTAAATACACAAGGAGAAAAAAGGCCTATTAGCTTTCAAATATTTGGTAGTGATGAAGAAACCATGGCATATGCTGCAAAATATTTAAGTAAAATGGCGGATATTATAGATATTAATATAGGATGTCCAGCTCCTAAAGTTGTTAAAAATGGGGATGGAAGTAAGCTTTTATTAGATTTAGAAAAAGCAAAAAATATTATAAAGGCAGTAGTTAAAAATTCTACGGTACCAGTTACTATTAAAATAAGAAAAGGTTGGGATAAAGAACATATTGTAGCTTGTGAAATTGCTAAAATAGCCCAAGAAGTAGGAGTTTCAGCAATTACTGTGCATGGTAGAACTAGAAGCGAATTTTATTCTGGAAAGGCAGATTGGAATATTATTCGAAAGGTAAAAGAAAATGTTACCATACCGGTAATTGGGAATGGTGACATAATCGATGGACAAACTGCCTATCAAATGTTTAGTGAAACTGGTGTAGATGGAATTATGATAGGGAGAGGAAGTTTTGGTAATCCATGGATCTTTAAAGAGATTAAATATTATTTGGAAACTGGACAAAAGTTAAAACAACCATCTAAGGAAGAAAAATTAGAGATTATAAATCAACATATTCAATTAGCAGTAGAAGAAAAGGGAGAAATAGCTATAAAAGAACTTAGAAAGCATATTGCATGGTATACAAAAAATTTAAAAAATTCTAGTGAGTTTAGAAATCTTATCAATCATATTGAAAACAAGTCTCATTTATTACAAGAGATAGAAAATTATTTTAATAAAATATAAAATTTATAGAAAAATAGAGTCAAAGGAAGATCCTCGACTCTATTTTTAACTAATAATTTGAAATTCTGTAATTTTAAAGCTAGTGCGTAGAATAATTCACGTTATTCTTCTTAAAAAATAAGTTACGGTTAAATAGTTTGATATTTCTATATTCATATGTTACGTAATTTGAGAGGTTTAGCAGATGAATAAAATTATAAATAGAGAATAGACATGAAAGAAGGAGGGATAAAATGAAAGGTTATGTGAATAAAAGTAAAGAAACTAAAAAAAATAAAAAAAAATTAATAAAAATTATAGGTGTAATTAGTGTATTTATAATAGGAATTAGTATTATTTTTAAAATATTCATAAAAAATCCGGCTAAAAATTTTAAAATTGGAAACAATACTAGTAGTCAGGAGATTGTAGATTATATTTTAAATATTAGTTCCTATGAGGCTATAATAGAAGTAAATGTAAAGAGTAATAAAAATGAGAATCGATATATCATAAAGCAAAGCTATAAAGGAACAGGAGATAATACGCAAGAAGTTTTAGAACCAAGCAATATAGCAGGAATAAAAATTATAAAGGATGAAAAAAATCTTAAATTAGAAAATTCAAAGCTAAATTTAACTTCTATGTTTGAGAATTATCAATACATTTCAGATAATAGTTTAGATTTAAATAGTTTCTTAGAAGATTACAAAAAAGATGAAAGAGTTAAATTAGAAGAAAAAGAAAGTAACATTATTATGCAAACATCCAGTGAAAAACAACCAAATCAACATAAAACTTTGTACATAAATAAGGAAACTGGAATGCCAGAAAGAATGGAAATACGAGATACTAACAAAAATATAGCTGTTTACATATTATATAAAGAGGTAAGTGTAAATAGCTAAAATACTATTTCTTTACTTCAATTGATATTTAAAATAAGACAAAATCTACTTGGCAATCTAATAATATTGGGAGTGAAGAAAATGCAAATTAAACGAGGCGATATGTTTTATGCAGATTTAAGTCCGGTAGTTGGTTCAGAGCAAGGAGGAATTAGGCCGGTATTAATTATCCAAAATGACCTAGGCAATAAATATAGTCCAACTGTAATTGCGGCGGCAATAACGTCTCAGACAGGAAAAACAAAGTTACCAACTCATATAGAAATAAATTCGACTTCATGTGGTTTGAAAAGCAATTCGGTAGTTTTAGCAGAACAAATAAGAACAATTGATAAAAGTAGATTAAAGGAAAGAATAGGACATATTGACGATGAAAAAATAATAAATAAGGTTAATAATGCTCTAGGAGTAAGTTTTGGATTAGAATAAAAGAAGTTAAGGAAATTTAGTAAATTTCTATATTTCCTTAGTTTCTTAAATTTTTAAACTTTTAATTTTTTTATAATTTTAATTTCGTTATATAAATTATCAATAATATCTTTTCGAGTGTGATATGCTTTTTTATATTCTTCTAAAATAGAAGGATAATTTTGTAATGTTTCAGCATTTTTTAATAGTAATTTAATACCTTCTAGATAATAGTTTTTATCTTTTTCTTTTTTAGCCTTTTCCATATGAATTTTATATTTTTCGATTTGTTCAAATCTTTTCAACTCTGATTTTAAATCATCAACATAGCTTTGAGTAAGAAATATTTCATATTCGATATCTTCCACAACAACTTTAAGTAATTTACGTACAATTAAAGGATTATTTTTTCCTTGATTAGCATTTTCAATTAGTATTTTTAAAGTATCGGAAATACCAATGTGCGATTTATATTGTCTTTTACTAACAATGGCATCGTATTCATCTGCAACACGAATAATTTGTCCTTCGTAAGGGATATCTTTTTTTGTTAAACCGTTTGGGTAGCCAGTACCATTTAATGCTTCGTGATGATAAAGTGTGCCTGCTGCATAAGGTCTTAATTTTAAATCCTTCATACACATATTGTATCCTAAAGTAGTATGAGTTTTCATAATTTCATATTCTTTATCGGATAATTTACCTGGTTTTTGCAATATTTCAGATGGAATAAATAGCTTACCAATATCATGTAAATAAGCACAAATTGTACAATATTCTGTAAAACCTTTTTGACAATGTAAATGTTCGCATAATCGACATGTTAAATTAGCAACGTTTTCACAATGTCTTCTAGTATAGACATCTAATTGTTCTAGCATGTTTAATTGATATCTCATAGTCTCATTTAAATTGTAAGATTTTAAACTAGTCTTATCATAAAAATCAAAATTACTATTGTACATATTATAAAATCTCCTTTGTAAGTGTTAATAAGTGTTAAACAAATGATATCATTAAAAAAATAAAAATTCAAGGTAAAAACTTAAAAACATTGTTATTTCACTAAATTTGTGATATGATATAAAAGTATAAAAAATTTAAAATTAACAAAAAGGGGATAATTATGTATAGAACAAAAAATTGTGGAGAATTAACAATAGAAAATATAGATCAACCGGTAGAACTTAGTGGATGGATTCAAAAGATAAGAAATTTAGGTGGAATGACATTTATGGATCTAAGAGATGAATTTGGAATTACTCAAATTGTGATTCATGATGAAAACTTACAAAAACAAGCAAAAGAATATAATACGGAAAGTTGTATCCACGTAATTGGAAAAGTTGTGGAAAGAAGCAATAAAAATAATAAAATGCAAACAGGAGAAATTGAAGTAATTGCTAGTAAATTAGAATTATTAGGAAAATGTAAAAATGTATTACCTTTTGAGATTAATAAAAATCAAGAAGTAAGAGAAGATTTAAGATTGGAATATCGTTTTTTAGATTTAAGAAACGAAAAATTACATAATAATATTTTGCTTCGTTCTAAAATATTAAAAGCATTAAGGGATAAAATGGATGAGTTAGGTTTTACAGAAATTCAGACACCAATTTTAGCAAACTCATCACCAGAAGGAGCAAGAGACTATTTAGTACCAAGTAGAATAAATCCAGGAGAATTTTATGCTCTTCCTCAAGCACCACAACAATTCAAACAACTGTTAATGGTAGCAGGTTTTAACAAATATTATCAAATTGCGCCATGTTTTAGAGATGAAGATCCAAGAGCTGATAGAGCTCCAGGGGAATTTTATCAATTAGATTTTGAAATGAGTTTTGCAACGCAAGAAGATGTTTTCAAAGTGATAGAACAAGTTATTCCTAATATCTTCAAGCAATTTACGGATTGGAATGTGGATGAGGGACCATTCATTCGTATTCCCTATAAAGAAGCTATGGAGAAGTATGGAATTGATAAACCAGATTTGAGAAATCCATTGATCATACAAGATGTAACAGCAATATTTAAAAATTCAGACTTTAATGCTTTTAAAAATAAAACGGTAAAAGCAATTGTAGTACCAAATGGAGCAGAGCAAGGAAGGAAGTTTTTTGATAAAATGACAGAATTTGCAACAATGGATGAGGTAGGAGCAAAAGGTCTAGCTTGGACAAAAATCGAAAAGGATGGAACTGTAGTTGGTGGAATTGCAAAGTTTATTACAGAAACTATCAAAGAAAAGTTAGAAAAAGAAATTGGGTTAAAAAGGAATTATGCTATTTTCTTTATAGCAGATGAATTTGAAAAGGCACAAAAAATAGCAGGACAAGTTAGAATTGAACTAGGAAAGAGATTAGATTTAATAGAAAGAGAGATTTATAAGTTCTGTTTTATCGTAGATTTTCCAATGTATGAATTATCAGATGAAGGGACAATAGATTTTAGTCATAATCCATTTTCAATGCCACAAGGGGGATTAGAAGCTTTAAAAACTAAAAATCCATTAGAAATTCTTGCTTATCAATATGATTTAGTATGCAATGGTTATGAGATGGCATCAGGGGCAGTTAGAAATCATAATCCTGAAATAATGGTAAAGGCATTTGAAATTGCTGGTTATACAGAGGAGGATGTAAAAAATAGATTTGGGGCACTTTATAATGCTTTTCAATATGGAACTCCGCCACATGCAGGTGCTGCACCAGGAGTTGATAGAATGGTAATGTTAATTGCAGATTCTCAAAATATTAGAGAGATTATAGCATTTCCTAAAAATAAAAAAGCAAGAGATTTACTTATGAGAGCACCATCTGTTGTTTCAGAACAACAATTAAAAGATGTACATATTGATTTGAGAAAGGAAAAATAAAATGAAAAATCCAGCTATAATTAGTTGGATTTTTCTAAAATTATTGTTATAATATAGAAAGAAAAGGAGAAACTTATATGGAATATAGATATATACCAAGTGACAGAGTCTGTTCAAAAGAAATGATAATTGAACTGGATGGAGATATTATTAAAAAAGTTACCATTATAGGAGGATGTGCAGGAAATACATTAGGACTATCTAGATTAATACAAGGAATGAATATAGAAGATGCCATCAGAAGATTAAAAGGAATTCCTTGTGCTATGAGAGGGACTTCCTGTCCAGATCAATTAGCAATTGCATTAGAAGAAAGTAAAAATTATAAAAAAAACTTGTATTAAACTTTTAAGTATGATATAAATATACTATAAAAATAAAGCTAAATTAGAAAGGCGGAATTTTTGTGGAAGAAATGATAAAAGATGCAAAGACAATATTAATTGTTGATGATGAACAGCCAATTGTAGATATATTGGTTTATAATTTAAGAAAAGAGGGGTATAATACAATAGAAGCAAGTGATGGTTTAACTGCAGTAGATATAGCACTAGAACAAAGACCAGATTTGATTTTGTTAGATATTATGCTTCCAAAATTAGATGGATTATCTGTATGTAAAAGAATTAAAAATTCATTAAATATTCCAATTATTATGCTAACGGCAAAGGATGGAGAAATAGATAAAATACTAGGGTTAGAGTTAGGAGCAGATGACTATATTACAAAACCATTTAGTGTAAGAGAATTAGTCGCAAGGGTAAAAGCAAATTTAAGAAAAGTAGAAGTTGTGTCTAATGATAAAATTGTAGAAACCACAATGGGAGAGAAAAAGAAAGAAAATAAAATTGTAGTAGGAAGCTTAGAGTTAGATTTAGATAAATTTGAAACAAAAGTGAGAGGAGAAATTATAGATTTAACATTAAGAGAATTTGAAGTTTTAAAATTTTTAGCTTCTCAACCAGAACAAGTAGTAACAAGAGAAACTTTACTAGAAAAGGTGTGGGGTTATGAGTATTATGGAGATATTAGAACAGTAGATGTTACAGTAAGAAGAATTAGAGAAAAGATTGAAAATGATACATCAGCACCTAAAATATTAATTACAAAAAGGGGAGTAGGTTATTATATAGCATCCAAATAATACATAAAATAATAGGTTAAAATATTTAGATATAAAGTATATACATTTATTTGTCATATACTTTATTTTTTTGTCGATTTGTGTTAAAATTTAAATGATAGAAAGGAAAAAGAAAAAATGAATAGAACACAAACAAAAAAAATAAGGATAGGAAATGTACAAGTAGGTGGACAAAACAAAGTAGTTATACAATCTATGTGTAATACAAAAACAAAAGATGTTGAAGCTACTGTAGGACAAATTTTAGAATTAGAGAAAGCTGGATGTGAGATTATAAGAGTAGCATGTTTAGATGTTGAAGATGCAAAGGCAATTAAGAAAATAAAAGAAAAAATACATATACCAATTGTAGCAGACATACATTTTGATTATAGGATTGCGTTAGAAGCAATTGAATCAGGGGTAGATAAAGTAAGGATAAATCCTGGAAATATTGGTGAAGAAAAAAGAGTAAAAGCAGTAGTAGGCAAATGTAAGGAAAAAAATATTCCAATTAGAATCGGTGTAAATGCTGGATCTTTAGAAAAAGATTTGCTAGAGAAATATGGAAGACCAACAGCAAGGGCTATGGTGGAAAGTGCTAGAAGACATATTAATATTCTAGAAAACTTAGATTTTTATGATTATGCTTTATCTTTAAAAGCATCTAATTTAGATTTATGTATAGAAGCTTATGAAGAAGCTGCCAAAGAATTTGATTGCCCACTTCATTTAGGAATAACAGAAAGTGGTACAGAATTTAGTGGAACTATAAAATCAAGTATTGGACTAGGATATATGTTAAGGCAGGGAATAGGAGATACGATAAGAGTATCTTTATCAGATGATCCAGTAAAAGAGATAAAAGTAGCAAAAGAAATTTTAAAAGATTGTAACTTATATTTTAAATCACCAACGTTAATCGCTTGTCCAACATGTGGTAGAACGCAAATTGATTTAATTCCGATAGCAAAAGAAGTAGAAGAATTTTTACAAAATATAAAATCAGATATTACAGTAGCTGTTATGGGATGTGCTGTAAATGGCCCTGGAGAGGCAAGGGAAGCAGATATAGGAATTGCAGGAGGAATCCAAGAAGGAATTTTATTTAAAAAAGGTAAAATTATTAAAAAAGTAAGTCAAGAAGAAATTGTAAAGATTTTAAAAGAAGAGATCATAAAGATGATTAATTAAAAATACTATAGCTTTAACATCATTTTTACGGTTAAAATAACTGAAGGGAGAAATATGGAAATTGTAGTTGGAAAAACAGCAGGATTTTGCTATGGGGTAAAAAGAGCTGTTGATGGGGCAAAAAAAGAATTAAATGGAACGAAAGAATCAATATATTGTTTGGGTGAAATTGTACATAATAATCAAGTAATAGAATTTTTGAAAAAAAAAGGATTACATTTTATAGAAGACATTAAAGAGGCAAAGGGAAAAACAATCATAAGAGCACATGGAATAGAAAAACAAATATATGATATGGCTAAAAAGCAACAAATAGAGATAAAAGATTATACTTGCCCAAATGTTTTAAAAATACACAAAATAGCAGACAAATATGCTAGTAATGGATATTATATTTTTTTATGTGGAAGTAAAAATCATCCTGAAAACATTGGAACTTTAAGTTATTGTAAAGAAAATATAAATGTTATTCAAAAAGAAGAAGATACATTTAAAGCTTTAGAACAATTAAAACAATCAAAAATTAATAAACTGTTAGTTATTTCACAAACAACTTATAGCTTAGAAAAATTTTATAAGATAGAAGAAATTATAAAAAAAGAGCTACCAAAAGAAATAGAATTAGTAATAAAAAATACAATTTGTAGGGCTACGGAATTAAGACAAAAGGAAACAGAAGATATTGCTAAAAAAGTAAATTATATGATTATTATAGGAGGAAATCATAGTTCTAATACTAAGAAATTATATGAAATCGCAAAACAAAATTGTAAAAATTGTGTTTGCATTGAGACAGTAAAGGAATTAGATTTAGAATTGGTGAAAAAGCAAAATAGAATTGGAATTATGGCAGGAGCATCTACTCCAAAAGAAAGTATTAAACAAGTGGTAGATGCAATTCAATAGAAGAGAAATCTAAAAGGGAAATAAGAAAATCTTATTTCCCTTTTAAAAGTTTAATGAGCATCTGTCAGATTTTGTTTTAGAGTAACCTTTATTATAGTTCCTTCTTGTACTTGCTCATCTTTTGCATAATCTTGAGAGATAACAGTTCCAGTACCTTCTATATTAATATTTAAATTTTTAGATTTTAAAGTGCTAGTTGCTTGAGATGCACTCATTCCTTTTAAATCTGGAACCACTACAGAAGTAGAAACATCGCTCCCTTCACCGTAAAGTATAACAATTGAATTTTTAGGTAAATATGCACCTGGCTTTGGTGTTTGATCAAGTACAAGTAAATTAGTTGGATCTCCATTTACATAGAATTTTGTTGTAAATCCTGCATTTTTTAAAATTTTTTCAGCCTCTGCTACAGTTTTATTTCTTACATCTGGTATAATAATGGAGTTATTAGAAGAAGTGTTAGATGAAGTTGCGGTAGAAGGAATTCCTAAGTAGGGTAGTATTTCAGATAACATTTGAGAGACTACAGGTCCGGCCAATTGGCCTCCTTGATGATTACTTTTTGGTGGGTCATATAAAGTTAATAATAATACTACTTGAGTATCTTCTACTGGTGAAATGGCTACATAAGAAGCGACATAACCTTCTTCTGTTCGAGTATAAACTGGTTCAGAAGTACCTGTTTTTCCACCTATAGAATAGCCAGAAACAGCTGCATGTCTACCAGTTCCAACGGTTACAACAGATTCCATCATGGATTTTATTTCTTGAGAAGTCTTTTTTGAAATAACTTGTCTTACTTCTGTAACAGGAAATTCACTTATAGATCCTGTATCTGTATTCGTAACTTGTTTTACAATTCTTGGTTGCATTAAAATACCATCGTTAGCTACACAAGAAATAGCTGTTACCATTTGAAGAGGTGTAATATTTAGTCTTTGACCAAAAGACATGGTAGCTAATTCAACAGGTCCTATTTTATCTAAGTTTTGGAAAATACTACTTTGCTCTCCATATAAACCAGAATTAGTAGAATCAAATAAACCAAATGCTTCATAATATTTATATAGAGTAGAAGCACCAATTCTTTTTCCTAGTTGCATAAAAGCAGGGTTACAAGAATTACATAAGGCATTTCTTAAACTTTGGACACCATGTGGTTCTGCTCTCCAGCATGAAATTTTAACAGGAGTCGAAGCAGAAGCATCTTCAAATTCTTCATATCCTTTACAGTAAAAATCAGAAGATTTATCTGGAGTAGTAATATTTTCTTCTAGAGCAACAGAAGCGGTAATTACTTTAAAGACAGAACCAGGTTCGTAAGTTTCGGCAACAGACTTGTTAGACCACATCTTATAAAGAGACTCACTTTTTTCCTCATCAGAAAGAGAATCATAAGTTTGTGCTAAAAAAGAATTTGGCGTATAAGGAGTATTTAGGTTATAATCAGGATAGCATGCCATTCCTAAGATATCACCATTTTTAGGATTCATAACAATAACATTACCACCTTTTTTACAATTATTATCCTCAACGGCTTGTTTTAAATATTTTTCAATGATAGTTTGAATATTTAAATCAATAGTAAGAGTCAAATTGCTGCCGTTTTCAGCTGAAATATAAGTTTCTTCTGCATTAGGGATTTCTTGCTGATCACTTCCTTTAGAACTAACAATTTTTCCAGGAGTACCAGTTAAAATAGAATCCCATTTACACTCGATACCACTTAAACCTTGATTATCACTACCGCAGAATCCAATTAAATTAGAAGCAACTGTATTATAAGGATAATATCTTTTGGTATCTTCATCAATATTAATTCCAATTGAAATTTCATTTTGCTCCATCCATTCTTTTAATTGATCAACTTTTTCTTGCTCTACTTTTTTGATAATTGTTTCAACCTGTGCTTTACTGGTTACTTTTTGAAAAACTTCATCATAGTTTAACTCAAATATTTCAGAAAGACCTTTTGCTACTTTTTCTTTTAATTGTTTAGTAGCTTCTTCTGTATTTTTTGTAAGTTTACTAGGATTAATAGTAATAGTATCAACTTGAGCACTAATTGCTAATGCCTTTCCAGTAGAGTCATAAATATTACCACGTTTAGGACTAATAATTTGATTAATATTCTGTTGATTATAGGCTAATTCTTTTAAATAATTTCCTTGAACGAATTGTAGAAAACCTATTCTTACTATTAGCAATAACAAAATAAGAAAGATGATCACTAAAGTGATCCTTAGTTTTTGAGAATGAATTAGATTTTTAGACTCGAAGTTTTTTCTTATCTTAATTACTTTAGAATCTTTTTTTAAAGCTGTATTTTTTAGGATATTTGTTTTCTTTCTATTTTTATTTTTCATATAAACGCCTCTTTTGTTAAAATTTACAAATCTATTTTATACAAAAAAAATAGAAAAATCAATAACAACTTGAAAAAATAGGTGATTTATAATAAAATAAAATTAATAGTAAAACAGATATGTAATAAAAAAGAATAGAGATGGAGAGTTAAAGTGAAAAGTATATTGGAAGAAACAAAGTTTATTATGAATCGATACCATATTAAACCCAATAAATCCTTAGGACAAAATTTCTTAATTTGTGAAGAAGTAGTAGAAAAAATAATAGAATGTAGTCGAATAACAAAGGAAGATTTGATAATTGAAATAGGACCTGGACTTGGGACTTTAACGAAATATTTGTTGGAACGTGCAGGTAAGGTACTTTGTATTGAATTAGATAAAAAAATGATACATATTCTAGAAGAACGATTTAAATTATATGATAATTTTGAAATTCTAAATCAAGATGTGTTAAAAGTTGATTTAAAAAAAATTATTTTGAAAGAAAAAAAGGATGCTAAAGTAACTAATGTAAAGATAGTAGCAAATTTACCATATTATATAACTACACCAATTATTATGAAACTATTAGAAGAAGAATTGGATTTAGAAAGTATTACGGTTATGATACAAAAAGAGGTGGCTAATCGATTAATTGCAATTCCCGGACAAAAGGAAACAGGGGCTATTACTTATTCAGTATATTATTATTCTGTGGGAGAAGAAATATTAGAAGTTCCAAGTGATTCTTTTATTCCTAAACCAGAGGTAACTTCAAAAATAATTAAATTAAATATTAGAAAACAGCCTCCTGTAGAAGTTAAAAATAAAGATGTTATGTTTAAAATAATAAAAAGTGCTTTTATGCAAAAAAGGAAAACTTTGTTAAATGCTTTGAACAATACAAAGATATTTACTACCAAAGGAAAAGGAATAAAAATTTTGAAGGAATTAAATCTTAAGGAGAATATTAGACCAGAAAATCTGAGCTTACAAGATTTTGCTAATATTACAAATAAAATTCTATAAAAGTATTTAAAATGAGCTGACAATATGTTATAATATAATAGTAGAAGTATAATAGGAGAATAAAATGAATCAAATTTTAATTACTGAAAAATTGTATATTACACCTGAATTAAAAAGAAAAAAAAGGATTTATAAGTTTAATTTCTTATTGTCTATTTTTTTGGTATGCATTTTAATTTCCATCTATATTTATGCAGAATTTGATCGAAATAAAAGTGAAGAAACATCTTTAGGCATTCTGGATGAATTTAATAACGATGTTCAAAATGATACAACAATAGCTAAAAACAATATTTTAATTGTAGTTTTAGATGAGCAGCAGGAAAGTGTAAATGATACTAATATATCAAAAGATCAACAAAAAGATACTAATATATCAAAAGGTCAACAAAAAACAAGTGATGGATACAAATATACAACTATAGGAACCATTAATATTCCTAAAATTAATGTTCAATATCCAATATTGGATGGCCAAACCGATTCAGCACAAGAAACAGAATCACTATTAAAAATATCTCCAACTAAATTTTGGGGATGTAATCCAAATGAAGTAGGAAATTTTTGCATAGTAGGACATAATTATCGAAACAAAAGATTTTTTAGTAAAGTACCAACTTTGGAAAATGGTGATGTAATTGAAATAACAGATGCAGAAGGAAGAACACTTAGATATTCTGTATATAATAAATTTGAAGTAGTACCAGAAGATTTAAGCTGTACTTCCCAATTGACAAATGGTAGAAAAGAGATAACTTTAATTACTTGTACAAATGATAGTAAAATGAGAGTGATTGTAAAAGCAAAAGCGGTATAAAATAAAAGGTTTAATTTAAATTAGACCTTTTATTTTTTATAATACACCAAAAGCTAGAATCTATCATAAAATAGTAAAAAACTAAAAGGAGGATTATAGCTGTGGCAAAAATATTAGTGTTCAATAATGATACAGATCGAATGGAAACATATTATAGGGGCGAAGCAGAATCTATGCCGTATAATACAAATGGAACTTTACGAGTAAGAGAATTTAGAGGAGCAAGTAAAAGTAATATATTATGGACTACGAAAAGGACAATGCAAAGCTGGAATAGTCAAAGATATATATTTGGAGCACCAATTCCAGTTGGATTTGCATTCAAAAGGCCCTATGAAGGAGGACACGGAAACCAGAGTCAACATTATGCTGGAGTTGCTTTTGATGTAGGTCAAACATTGACACCAAATAGAAGAAGAATTTTATGGGATTTAGCAAACAGTTCAGGAGTTTGGTACTATGTAGAACCTATTTCTTTAACACCTACATGGGTTCATTTTGATAGAAGATTTGGAGCACCGGCATGTTCTACAGGAGGATATCCGACTTTAAAAAGAGGTAGTTTAAGTAATTATGTCTTGATTGCTCAAGATGATTTAAATACGTTGGGATATCGAACAAATGGATTAGATGGAATATTCGGCTATGCAACACAAAATGCAGTGCTTGCTTATCAACGTTCAAGAGGACTAGTTGCAGATGGAGTTGTAGGATGTAACACGTGGCGCTCTTTACAAGAAGCAGTAGTAGGTACAGGACCTACTGGAACTACTATAAACTAAAAGAAGGCATTATTTTATGCCTTCTTTTTAAAAGATTCATCTTCGTTCTTTTGTAATTTCACTAATTCCCTTGTAATAGTATCTATAACCAGTTTATTATAAGTATCTAATTTTAGATAACTTTCTAGGAAGTTTTGGTCGATTAAGTCATTTATAATAGGTGAGTCACATTGAATTAAATCATGAAATAAGAAATCAGAATTGATATTAAGAGCTTTACAAATATTAGTTATCGTTGTTGCACTTCCAAAAGCTATACCGCGTTCTAATTGACTTACATATCTTGCAGACAAAGATAATTTTTCGGCTAATTGTTCTTGTGTATATTCTGCCTTAGTTCGTGCTAATTTTATTTTTTTCCCTATATTTTTTCTTAAATTTTTTTCTACACTATTCATATAGCTCCTCCTATAACTTTTATTATAAAAAGTATAGCAAGTCATAAGTTAAAATAAAACGAACTATTAATAAGAAAAAAGATAAAAAAATACTACTGATTGTTTTAGAAATAGGAAAAAATGAAAAAAAATTAAAAAAATATTAAAAAATTTTAAAAAAAGCTTGCAAAATATAAAAAGTTATATTAAAATTTATCTAAAGTGGAGAGAAGTGGAACAAAGTGGTGAAAAAGTGGAGAGAGGTGAAAGATAATTGCTAATTGGTGAATACGAGCATTCTCTAGATGCAAAAGGTAGATTAATTATGCCTGCTAAATTAAGACAAGATATGGGAGAAAAATTCATTGTGACAAAAGGACTAGATGGATGTTTATTTGCGTTTTCACAAAATGAGTGGTTAAATTTCGAAACAAAATTAAAGGCGCTACCTCTATCAGATAGAAATGCTAGAAACTTTGTAAGATTTTTCTTGTCAGGTGCAACGGAATGTGAAATTGACAAACAGGGAAGATTTCTAATTCCTAGTAACTTAAGAATAGCAGCAAATTTAGAAAAAGAAGTAGTGATAATTGGAGTGGGAACAAGATTAGAAATATGGAACAAAAATGTATGGGAAAAATGTGATGAAAATATATCAGCAGATGAAATAGCAGAAAACATGACAATGTTAGGTATATAACTTGTAAAAGTTTATATAAGTTGCCAAAGAAAAAAGTACTAAAGATAAAATACATAAGATAAAAAAGAAATTTACAAAAGAAAAAGTAAATACAAAAGAAAACATTACAAAAGATAAAAGTACAAAAGAAAATAATAATGTACAAAAGATAAATGTACAAAAGAAAACAAAAAACCAAAAGAAAAACAAAAAAGGTAATGATACAGCTGGTAGTTTAATAAAATTGCCAGCTAAAATACGTTAGAGTAGATTTTGTCAGAGGTGTTAAATTGGAATTTAAGCATAAACCAGTAATGTTAGAAGAATGTATAGAAGGACTAAAGATAAAACCAACAGGTATTTATGTAGATGGAACTCTTCGGAGGAGCAGGGCATAGCAAAGAAATTGTAAAAAAGTTATCGAAAAAAGGTATGTTAATTGGAATTGACAGAGATGAAGAAGCACTAAAAGCTGCAAGAAATAACTTAAAAGAGTTTCAAAATGTACAATATATCCATGATAATCATGACAATATCAAACAGATATTAACAAATCTAAAAATAGAAAAGGTAGATGGGATTTTATTAGATTTAGGAGTTTCTTCCTATCAGCTCGATGAAAAGAATAGAGGTTTTAGCTATCTTGGGGAAAATCAATTAGACATGAGGATGGATCAATCTCAGAAGTTAACAGCAAAAGAAATTGTCAATATTTATGAAGAAAAAGAATTAGCTAATATTCTTTATGAATATGGAGAAGAAAAATTTTCAAAAAAAATTGCAAGAAATATTTGTATAGCAAGAAAAGAAAAGCCAATCTGTACCACTAAGCAATTAGTTCAGATTATCGAAAAATCTATACCAAAAGCAAAACAAAAGGATGGACATCCTGCCAAAAGAACATTTCAAGCTATTCGAATCAAGGTTAATAATGAAATACAACCATTATATACAACTGTTAAAGATTGTATTAACTGTCTAAATCCTGGAGGAAGGCTATGCATTATAACATTTCATTCATTAGAAGATAGAGTAGTGAAAAATGCATATTTAGAGGCAAAAGGAAAATGTACATGTCCAAAAGATTTTCCTTATTGTGTATGTGGAGCAAAATCCTTAGGTGAAATTATAACTAAAAAACCAATCATTGCTACAAAAGAAGAACAATTAGAGAACTCAAGAAGTAAAAGTGCTAAACTAAGAATATTCGAAAAAAAATAAAAGGAGGTGAGTAACTTATGGCAAGAAATAGATATGAATATAGCACCAGTCCAAGAAAATTACAACCAGAATATAGACCAAACAAAAAAAGAAGAAAAAACCAGCTAAAAGTAGTAGAAGATAGGCCAAAACAAGGTGTAAAAATATCAAAAGAGCAAAAGAAAAGACAAACAAAAGTAACGTTAATTGTAGTTGCTATATTCATTTTACTATTAACCATAAGTTATAGAAACTCTCAAATTAATGAAAAATTTAGTGAAGTACAAAGTCGAAAAAAAGAATTAGCTTCTCTTCAAAAAGAGAATGAGCAATTAAAAGTAAACATAGAAAATGGGTTAAATCTAAATACAATTGAAAAATTGGCAAAAGAAAAACTAGGGATGCAAAAATTAACAAATAAGCAAACTTTATATGTTAGTTTGCCAAAGAAAGATTATGTAGAATCTGTATCAGAGGAACCAGTAATTGAAAAAGAAAAAAATTGGTTTGAACAATTTTTAGATAAAATCCTTCATAAATAAAATAACCTTTCGGCAATTTTGCATAAAGAAAAATCTTTCTAATAGAATAAATTAGGAGGATTTTTTTATGGTTACAACAAAACTTTCTAGTAAAAAGAAAATGAGAAACATGCTTTTTATATGTTTTTTAATTATATTTTGTTTGATTGGAAGATTAGGATTTATACAATTTATTCAAGGTAGTGAATTAACAAGTCTGGCATATCAACAACAAACACTGGATAGGAAGATAAATCCTAAAAGAGGAACTATTTATGATGCAACAGGACAAAAAGTACTAGCTGTTAGTAGTACTGTTGAAACAATAACAGTAAATCCTGGAAATATTGCAAAAGAGAATAAAGAAAAAGTAGCAAAAAAATTATCAGATTTATTTGAACTTGACTATGACAATACTCTAAAAAAAGTAACAAAAAGGAGTTCTATTGAAACAATTGCTAAAAAAGTAGAAAAGGAAAAAACAGACGATTTGAGATTGTGGATGGAACAGAATAATATTACAACAGGAATTAATATAGATGAAGATACTAAAAGATATTATCCTTATAGTAACTTTGCTTCACAAATTATAGGTTTTTGTGGAAGTGATAATCAGGGTTTAGATGGAATCGAAGCTAAATATGATAATCAATTAAAAGGAAAACAAGGAAGTATTCAAAGACATACAGATGCTAAAGGTGGAGAAATCGGTCACGAAGGAGAAAACTATGTTTCAGCAACTGATGGAAATGATTTGATTTTAACAATTGATTTTACTGTTCAATCAATTGTAGAAAAATATTTAGAAGAAGCTTGTATTGATAATCAATGTACAGATGGTGGAAATATTGTGGTAATGAATCCTCAAAACGGAGATATTTTAGCGATGGCAACGTATCCATCTTATAATTTAAATAATCCATATGAAGCTTATACAGAAGAATTAAGACAAAACTGGGATTCTATGGAACAAGCAGAAAAAACAAAAAATTTACAAGCTGTATGGAGAAATAAAGCAATAGCCGATACTTATGAACCAGGTTCTGTATTTAAATTAATTACTTCTTCTGCAGCTTTAGAAGAAGGAATAACTGACACAGATAATGAAGGAGAATTTTCTTGTACAGGAGCAATAGAAGTCGCAGGAGTAAGAATTAAATGTTGGAGATATTATAGACCACATGGATCAGAAAGTTTAAGACAAGCATTAATGAATTCTTGCAATCCAGTATTTATAGGGTTAGGTCAAAAAATAGGGGTAAATACGTATTATAGTTATCTAAATAAATTTAAGTTATTGAATAAAACAAATATTGATTTACCAGGAGAAGCAGGTAGTATTTTCTTGGCAGAAGAAAAGGCAGGACCAGTAGAACTTGCAACAATTAGTTTTGGCCAAAGATTTGAGATAACACCTATTCAGCTAGTTACAGCAGTATCAGCTATTGCAAATGGTGGAGAAAGTATAAAACCACGAGTAATAAAACAAATAGTAAATAGTGAAACTAAAGAAATTACAGATGTGCCCGTAGAAAAATATGAAAGAGTTATATCAAAACAGACATCTGAAAAAGTTCTAAGTATGATGGAATCTGTTGTAGCAGAAGGTACTGGTAAAAATGCTAAAGTTGCAGGTTATAGAATCGGAGGTAAAACAGGTACATCAGAAGATGGAGTAAATACCAATAAATATGTAACTTCTTTTTGTGGTGTAGCACCAATTGATAATCCTCAAGTTGTTGTATTAGTTACGTTGTATAATCCGACAGGAGAAGGAGGACATCAAGGAGGAGGTGTTGCAGCACCAGTAGGTGGGCAGATATTTAGTGAAATTTTACCTTATTTAGAAGTAAATCAAGGAAATCAAGAAGAGGTAGAACAAATTGAGCAAATACAAACACCAGATATTATAGGAAAAACAATAGAAGAAGCAGAGAAAATTTTAAAAGAAAATGGATTAGAATTAATGATAGAAAATGAATCAGAAGAATTAGATAAAGGAAATGTAATAGTGAAAGAACAGATTCCTAATGCAGGAATTATAATTAATAAGGGAAATAAGGTTGATATAACATATTAGTTGATAACTAAATAATGAAAAATATCATCATTATTACAATTAAAGGACAGTAAAATAAATATAGAAAAGTCTATTTATATTTTTTGAAATTTATGATAATATAGAAGCGAAAGGAATGATGAGATGAAAGTATTATTTATTAATCATTTTCCGTTAACAGGTTCTGGTAGCGGAGTATACACTGCTAATATTGCTAAAGGACTAACAAGAAAGGGAATTGAAACAGCTATTATTTTTCCAGAAAACAGGAAAGAATATGAACACTATGAAAATATTAAGCTGTATCCGGTATTTTTTAAAAATAAAGAAAGAATTTCTGGAGTAAATCAAATAGATATGAATTTTCCTTGTTTTACAACACATCCAAGGAGCACATTTAATTTCAAAGATATGACTTTAGAGCAAAAGAAGGAATACGAGCAAGTTTTCTATAAAAAAATTAGTGAAGTAATTAAAGAATTTAAGCCAGATATAATACATGCTCAGCATATTTGGACATTAGCAGGAATTGCAACTAAATGTTGCAGAGAATATAATATACCAATGATAATAACATGCCACGGAACAGATATAATGGGAATACAAGATGAACAAAAAAGAAAGGAAAATTGGGGGACTAATTGGGCAAATGAGGCAGCAGAATACGCAAGTGCGATTGTTACAATTTCTAAGGATAGTAATGAATTAGCAGAAAATATTCTACCAAAAACAAAAGGAAAAACTAAATGGATAAGAAATGGCGTAGATATGAGTGTTTTTTCAAAAGATGATAGTATAGACAAAATTAAAGTATTAAATTCTCTTGGGATAGAAAATTATGATAAAGTAGTAAGTTTTGTGGGAAAATTAACACATTTTAAAGGTGTAGATGTACTTTTAAATGCTATAGCAATATATGAAAAAGCTAATATTTTAACTATAATAGCAGGCGATGGTGAATTAAGAGATTTACTACAAAAACAAGCAAAAGAATTAGAATTAAAAAATGTAAAATTTGTAGGAAATCAACCACAAAGCAAGCTTAAAGAAATATATAATATTGCTGATTGTTCTTGTGTACCATCGAGAAGAGAACCATTTGGACTAGTTGCTATTGAGGCTATGGCTTGTGGTGCTCCAGTGGTAGCTACAAATGAAGGTGGATTACCTGATTTTGTAACTCCAGATGTTGGTATATTAGTAAATGTTGAAGATGCAGAAAGTTTAGCAAAGTCAGTAACTAAAATTTTGGATGGAGATATTAAATTTGATAGAAATGTAATTTCTAATAAAATAGAAACATTATATTCACAAGATGCTCTAATAAATGAATTTATAAAAATATATAATGAAACATAAATTTTTTAATTAATTATAATGAATTCTCCATAGAAGAATAGCAATAAAATTAAATAAAATTTTGTATAAATTGTTACAAATAATTGATGACTAGAAGTTAGAGAAAAACTAATTTCTGGTCTTTTTTACTTTATAAAATTTTTGAGATTAATAAATAGAGTTGACATAATACATTAATTGTTAACTAGATAATGAAATGATACAATGATTATATGGAATTAGTACGTAATGATACAAATAGGCTATTATTAAATGAAGATTTATTGGTGATTTATACTAAAAAAGCTATGAAGATAGTTTATAATACTCATCATGAACGAAATAATAAATCAGGTTTCCTTATTTGTATTATCCGGTTCATTTGGCAGAGCAAATGGAAACAGAAGAATGTATTGTTGCACTTCTTTACGATGTTGTATAAGATATAAATATTATATTTGAAAAATAATCCAATTACTTGCAAGGTGAAATTAGATGATTTAAGACATGATAGTGATTTAGCCAGAAAAGAGCCAGTAACTGAAAAAGACAGAAAGTACAAGGAAAGATATTCTAAAGCAATAGCAATTTTAATTAAGTGAAGATAAGAACCTATTTGTAAGTGCCAAGGTTGAATTTCAAACCTGGTACTATTTAAAATTAAAAGAAAAATATTCACAAAAAAAGATAATTTTAATAGAAATAGATAGAATGAAATATCATATAAAAATCTATTTTAAAGGAAAAGTATGATAAATTTAATTACTATTAAAAGATTTATCAGTTAAAGAATTAATTAAAGTAACTAAAGATGCCATGAACAATAGAGGGAAATACTCTCATAAATGTAATGTGAAAAAATTAGCTACTTTATTTTTTAAACTTAGTACAAGGACAAGGAAAAGGAAAAAACTTAGGTTTGAAGTAGCAATGATGAAATTGGAAGGAAATGTTTTAGGATTACCTTCTACTTCTTCTAGCTCCAAAGCGAAAGGAAAATTAGAGTAAAAAAGAATATAATATAAAATTTCTAATAAACTATAATAATCAGAGTTTTATTCATTAATTATGTTTTGGTTTAATCTAAAATGTTTATATAGCAATATCTAAGTAGAAAAATATACAGACAGATTAAATAATGATTTGTTTCAAAGAAGAATGCAAAAAAACCTTAAAAAACTCTATACAAATTGTCAAATTAGTTATATAATGTAAAAAAATCGACTGCAAGATTTTGCGTTGATGGTTTATTAATAATCGAGGGGATTGATAAAATGAAATTAAAAGAAATGTTAATTGGATTAGAAGGATTGAAAGTAAAAGGTGACTTAGATATTGATATAAAGGGACTTGAAAAAAATTCTAAAGAGGTAAAAGAAGGTTATTTATTTGTTGCTATAAAAGGATTTTCAGTTGATGGGCATATTTATATTGAAGATGCTATAAAATCTGGGGCAGTTGCTGTTATAATACAAGAAGGATGTGATTTAAAATCTTTTAAAGTACCAGAAGGAATTACGATTGTTATGGCAAAAGATACAAGAGAAGCTTTAGCAATTGCTTCTAGTAATTTTTATGGAAATCCATCTAGTAAATTCAAATTAATAGGAGTAACTGGAACAAAAGGAAAAACAACTACAACTTTTATGATAAAACAAATATTAGAAAAAGCAGGAAAAAAGGTTGGATTAATAGGAACAATTGCTACGTATATAAATGGAAAAAAGATAAAAGATAGTGATAGGACGACACCAGAAAGTTTAGAATTGCAACAAACATTTCATAGAATGGTAGAAGAAGGTATAGAAATAGTGGTAATGGAAGTATCTTCTCAAAGTTTGAAATTGCATAGAGTAGAAGGGTGCGAGTTTGATATTGTATTATTTACAAACTTTTCAGAAGATCACATAAGCCCAAATGAGCATCCAGATATGGAAGACTATTTTAAATCAAAATTAAAATTATTTGAAATGTGTAAAACAGGAATTGTAAATACAGATAATATACAAGGAGCTAAAATACCAAAGTTGTTTCCAAACAATAATATAACGACTTATGGAATTGACAACTATGCTAATGTTTTAGCAAAAGATATTACAATTACAAATTCTTATGTAGATTTTAGAGTTAAAATAACGGATAGAAATGAAAGAGTAAAGACTTCTATACCAGGAAGATTTAGTGTTTATAATTCACTAGCTTCAATTTGTGTGGCACAAAAATTTGGAATTTCTCCAGAAGTGATTAAGGAAGCTTTAGAAACAGTTAGAGTACCAGGTAGATCTGAGTTAGTAGATAACAAATTAGAAATTCCAATTATGATAGATTATGCTCATTCACCAGAAAGTTTAGAAAATATTTTACAAGCAGTAAAAAGTTATACAAGGGGAAAAGTAATTAATGTTTTTGGATGTGGAGGAGATAGAGATTCTGGAAAAAGGCCAATTATGGGAGAAATTTCTGGAAAAATAGCAGATTATACTTTTATCACTTCAGATAACCCAAGAACAGAAGATCCACAAAAAATTGTAGAACAAATAGAAGAAGGAATTAAAAAAACGAAAGGAAAATATTCTGTTGTAGTAGATCGAACAGAAGCAATTAAACAAGCAATTAAAATGGCAACGAAACGAGATATCATTCTTTTAGCAGGGAAAGGTCATGAAACTTATCAAGAAATAAATGGTGTAAAACACTCTTATGATGAAAGAATTATAGTAAAAGATTTAATCGAAAAATTAGGATAAACAAAAGGAAAGGTTTGGTAAAATTGAAATTTGAAACACTAGTGTTAATGATGTCGTTTATCATAGCAATTATCTTAGGAATTATCATTATACCAATATTAAGAAAATTAAAAGTAGGACAAATTGAAAGAGACGATGGCCCACAATCACATTTAAAAAAACAAGGAACACCTACTATGGGTGGAATTATTATAATAGTAACAATGATATTAATAGTTACAGGAATTTATATTTTTTTAACATGGAATCATCAAAATGAAATGGCGAATAAATTGTTACCAATTTTATTATTAACTATAGGGTTTGGATTGATAGGTTTTATAGATGATTTTAAGAAGTTAGTATTAAAAAATACGGAAGGATTAAAACCAAGTCATAAGATGCTGGGCTTATTGATTATATCAGTAGCATATGTTGTTTATTTGATATATGGGCAAAAACTTGGAACAGAAACTTACATTCCTATTATAAAACAATATTTAACTATGCCAATCTATTTATATATTCCATTTGCCATTTTAGTCATATTAGGAACAACAAATGCTGTAAATTTAACGGATGGAATTGATGGGCTTTCTTCTAGTGTATCGGCAATTATTATTACTTGTTTTACAATTATAGGAATTCAATTAGGAGTACCTGAAATTTCTATGTTTGGAAGTGTGGTAATTGGAGCTGTTCTAGGATTTTTAATGTTTAATTTACATCCTGCGAAAGTATTTATGGGGGATACAGGATCTTTATTACTTCGGAGGAGTTATCTCTGCTATGGCACTATATTTAAAAATGCCATTATTATTAATTGTGATAGCATTGATACCAGTATTGGAAACATTGTCTGTTATTATTCAAGTGATTTATTTTAAGAAGACAGGAAATAGAATATTTAAAATGGCACCGTTACACCATCATTTTGAACTATCCGGGTGGAAAGAAAGTAAAGTAGTGATTATATTTAGTTTAACTACATTATTATTATGTATAATCGGAATTTATATTATATAAAATGGTAATAGTTATCAAAAAACAAAAGTTGAGGAAGGAAGAAAATAAATGACAAAAAAGAAAAAAGAAAAAAGTTTTTCCAGTTTTGTAAATAACCCAATCGATTTCACATTATTAATTACAATTTTCTTATTATTGTCAATTGGATTAGTTATGGTTTTATCTGCAAGTTCACCTTCGGCACTTTCAGAGAGTGGAAATAGTTATGCATATTTTTCTAAACAGTTGATTTTTGCAGTGTTGGGAATTGCTGCTATGTTATTCATATCAAAAGTAGATTATCGATTCTATCAAAAATTTTATAAGCATACCTGGTGGATTGCTTTAATTTTATTAGCATTAGTATTAGTAGCTGGAAGAACTGTAAATGGTGCTAAAAGATGGATTTATGTAACAGATACTTTATCTTTTCAACCTTCTGAGCTGGTAAAAATATTAATGATTGTTTTTTATGCAGGAATTCTAGCAAAAAACAGAGATGAATTAAATTTATATGGAAAGGGCTTTATAAAACATATTTGTTTATTAGCACCTATCATTGGTTTACTTTTGTTAGAACCTCACTTTAGTGCTTCCATTGTAATTATTGGAATTTGTTCTATTATGATGATTATGGCAGGATGTAAATTTTGGCACTTTTTGGCAACAGGTGGAATCGTGGGAATACCAGCTATGATATTACTAATTATAAAAGAACCTTATCGATTACAAAGAGTAATTACGTTCTTAGATCCATGGAAAGATGCAACAGGAGATGGATGGCAAGTTATTCAAAGTTTATATGCTATTGGTTCGGGAGGCTTGTTCGGTGTTGGATTAGGAGAAAGCAAGCAAAAATTCTTATACATACCAGAGCCACATAATGATTTTATTTTTTCAATACTGGGAGAAGAAATAGGTTTTATAGGTTGTGCAATTGTATTAATTTTATTTGCTATTTTTATATGGAGAGGTGTTCTAATTGCTATGAGAGCACCAGACATGTTTGGTAGTTTGACTGCTATCGGGATTACTGCCTTAGTAGCAATACAAGTTATTATTAATGTAGCAGTTGTAACATCTTCTATGCCTGCAACAGGTATGCCATTACCGTTTTTTAGCTATGGAGGAACAGCATTATTTATCTTACTGTGTGAAATGGGAATATTATTAAATATATCAAGAGCAAGTGCCAAATAATAATAAAACCCTTCTTTATCTCTATTTAAGATAATTTTAGAAAGGAAAAAGTGAAATGAAAGTCATTATTGCAGCAGCTGGAACAGCAGGGCATATTAATCCTGGTTTAGCAATTGCTAACAAAATAAAAAAAGAAGAAAAAGATTCAGAAATCCTATTTATAGGGACTACACGTGGCTTAGAAAATGATTTAGTTCCACGTGCTGGATATGAATTAAAAACAATTAATGCTTATGGTTTAAGTAAAAAGATATCGATAGAAAATTTAAAGAAGATGTATAAAACTTTAAAGGGATATGGTGAGGCAAAACAAATCATGAAAGAATTTAAACCAGACATTGTAATAGGAACTGGAGGATATATTTGTGGGGCAACCATATCTTCAGCACATCATTTAAAAATACCAACATTACTACATGAAAGTAATGCTTTTCCAGGAAAAGCTATCAAAATGTTGGCTAATAAAACAGATACTATATTAGTTTCTTTTCAAGATGCTATTCCTAGAATAAGAAAATGTAAAAATATAGTTTTTACAGGAACACCAATAAAAATTAAAAAGAAAAATTATTCAGAACAAGAAAAAATAAGAATTATACAAAATATGGGACTTACTGAGAAAAAACCAATTATATTAATTTTTGGTGGAAGTCAGGGAGCAAAAAAAATTAATGATACAATAATAGAAATTATAAAAAACAAAAAGAATCAAAATTATCAAATTATTTGGGCAACAGGACCAAAACAATATGATGTTATTAAAGAAGAATTAGAAATCCTAAATATCAATTTGAATAATATAAAGAATATGAAAATTATTCCTTATATTTATAATATGGAAGAATTAATGAATGTAGTAGATGTAATTGTAGCTAGGAGTGGAGCTATGACAATAACAGAAATTTCTAATTTAGGAAAAGCTTCTATTTTAGTACCATTACCAAATGTTAGCCATAATCATCAACTTTATAATGCTAAAGTATTAGAAAATGTTGGAGCTGCGAAAATTATATTAGATAATGAGATAAATGCTCAAAAATTAGATGAAGAAATTGAGAAAATTATAGCTGATAGAAAGAATATAGAGAAAATGCAACAAAATGCATTAAAAGTTTCAACCACAGACGTTGAAGAAAAAATTTATAAAGAAATAAAAAAATTAGTTAATAGAGGTAAATAATGTTTAAAAATATACAATTTAAAATTATACTAATCTTTTTTTTGATAGGAATTGTAATGATTGGTGGTTTTGGTCTATTTTTTATAGATTCTCTAAATACAATATATGGACAAATTCAATCAGGTCAAATAAAAGAAGTAGGACAAGTTATGGATTTAATTAATCAATTAGAACATAATACAGAGATAACACTTATTATTTGTGCAGTAGTATTTGTTATTGTAGGAATATTAATTGCAATTTTTCTTTCTAAATTTGTTATCTATCCAATTAATAAACTAATTAAAAGTGCAGAAAAAATAACAGAAGAGGATGCAAAAAAGAGAAAAGGAAACAAAAAAAGAAATGAAATGGGAAATTTAGAAAATGCCTTTGGACTTATGACGACAGAGTTAAAGGAAAAACTAAGTGAAGTTTCAACACAGAAAAATCAAATTGAAACCATTTTATTGCATATGACAGATGGAATTATTGCGTTTAATAGAAAAGGAGATATCATATTAATTAATCCAGCTGCTAAAAAGTTTTTAAGTATCAGGCCAGAAGATAATACTTTTGATGATATATTTAGGAAGTTCAATTTAAATATTAATATGGAAAAAATTATTTATTTAGAAAATTGGACTTCAACAGAACAAAGAATACTAGTGGAAGAGAGATATGTCAATGTATTTTTTGCTCCATTTAAGAATGAATCAGAAAGACCAGATGGTGTAATAGCAGTGATACAAGATATTACAGAACATGTTAAATTGGATAATATGCAAAAAGAATTAGTAGCAGATGTATCTCATGAATTAAAAACGCCAATTACTTCGATTATGGGATATGCTGATACTTTATTAGAGGGAGAATATGATAAAAAAACACAGGACAAATTCTTAAATGTAATTGCAACAGAAGCAAGAAGAATGGCTAAATTAGTTACAGATTTATTAACACTTTCCCGTTATGATAATAACAACAAAAGGATACAAAAAGAATCCTTTGATTTGGGAGACTTGGTAAAAAAATGTCAAGATAAATTAGCCATAGAGATTAAGAAAAAAAATCATACAGTCAATTGTTTTGTTACAGCAGATGTACCACCAGTTTATGCAGATAAATATGATATAGAAAGAGTGATATTGAATATATTGACAAATAGTATTAAGTATACAAAAGATGGTGGAGAAATAAAAATATATGTAGGATTTGTTTATAATGATGCTTATATAAAAATATTTGACAATGGAATTGGTATTCCAGAAGAAGATTTAAGTAGAATATTTGAAAGATTTTACCGTGTAGATAAAGCTAGAACTAGAGAGATGGGTGGAACAGGATTGGGTCTTTCAATTGCTAAAGAAATATTAGACAAAAATGGGGGAAGTATTGATATAAAAAGTGTAGTAGGACAAGGAACAGAAGTTGTTATTAGAATTCCTACCAAAGTAGAAAGAGAATAGGAAAAAAAGGGAAATATTTAAAAAATATAATCCTTTTAATTGCTAAAAAGTATAATTTAATGTATAATAGTGTAGTACATAAACAAAAGTTAAGAAGGAGCGATAAATTTGAGTTCAACAGTAAAAGAAATATTAGAATGGATTTATTGTATTGTTATAGCATTAGTATTAGCAATGCTATTTAGATATTTTATAGGAACACCAACCATAGTAAAGCAAATATCTATGTATCCAACGTTAATACAAGATCAAAGATTATGGTTAAATAGATGGGGAAGAACTACAAAGACTTTACCAAAAAGAGGAGAAATTATAACTTTTGAGGAGCCAAATAAGTTAACTTATACAGATTCAGAAATTAATTTAGAAGATCCAGTGGCAAAATATAACAAGAAAACAGGATTCCAATGGTTTATCAATAACTTTTTAGAAATTGGTAAAAGAAGTTATATAAAAAGAGTAATAGCCCTTCCAGGAGAACATGTACAAATAAAAGAAGGAAAAGTTTATATTAATGATAAAGAATTAGAGGAATCTTATTTGCAAGAGGGAATTGTAACAGATATTCAAGGGGTTGGATTTAGTGATTTTATAGTTCCTGAAAATTGTATATTTGCAATGGGAGATAACAGAAATCATAGTACAGATTGTAGATCTTTTGGATGTATACCATTAGAAAAAATAGAAAGTACAGTTGCCATTCGAATATGGCCATTGAACAAGTGGGGAAAGGTCCAATAATAAAAGGAGACTTTCAGTATGTTTGAAAATATTCTTGGAAATCATGAAATAAAAAAGATGTTAGAACAAGCAATGATGCATGATAAAATATCACATAGCTATTTAATGATTGGTATAGATGGTATTGGAAAAAAAATGATTGCTAGAGAATTTGCAAAATCAGTTTTATGCTTAGAAAAAAACAAAGGTTGTAACATTTGTAAATCTTGTATAGAATTTAATAGTAATAATCATCCAGATTTTTTATGTTTTGAACCAAATGGAAATAGCATTAAAATTCAACAAATTAGAGAACTACAAAAAAGGATACAAGAAAAACCAATCCTTTCGAATAAAAAAGTATATATCATAAATCATGCTGACTGGATGACAAAAGAGGCACAAAATTGCTTATTAAAAACATTGGAAGAACCACCAGAATTTGCAGTAATTATTTTAATCGGTTCGAATGAAAGTGCTTTTCTAACAACAATAAAATCTAGGTGTATGGTTTTACATTTTAATCCAATTGAAAATGAAGTATTAAAGAAATATTTGGAACAAAGAAATCAAAGAAAAGAGATTCCTAAAAATATATTAGATATGGCTCAAGGAAGTATAGGAAAAGCAATTTATTTAGAAGATAAACAAGAGCAATATGAACAAGTTGAAAATATGATAGATAATTTAGCTAAAAAAGATTTAATTGATTTTATCAAAACAGCAGAGTTTTTATATAAATTAAAAGATGAAATCTATGAAATATTAGAGGTTATAAATATTATTTTACTAAAGATAGCAAAAAAGAACGATATATACACAAAATGTATTAAAATTGTGGAAAATACAAAGAGAAGATTGCAACAGAATGGAAATTATGATATGTGTATAGATAATATGTTATTCAATATGTGGGAGGAAGTAAATTGAAAAATATAATAGGAGTTAGATTTAAAAAATTAGGTAAAATATATTTTTTTAATCCCAAAAATTTAAAAGTCAAAAAAGGTGATAAGGTGATTGTTGAGACAGCTCAGGGAGAAGAATACGGAGAGGTTATGATACCAAATCGATTTGTGGAAGATGATAAAATTATAGCTCCATTAAAAAAGGTAGTAAGAATTGCTAATTATAAGGATCATAAACATAATGAAGAATGCAAGAGAAAAGAAAAAGAAGCATTTAAAGTTTGTCAGAAAAAAATAGAAGAGCATAAACTAAATATGACATTAACAGATGTCGAATATAAATTTGATGATAGTAAAATATTATTTTATTTTACAGCAGATGGAAGAGTTGATTTTAGAGAATTAGTAAAAGACTTAGCTGCTATTTATAAAACTAGAATTGAATTGCGTCAAATAGGAGTAAGAGATGAAGTAAAAAAAATAGGTGGAAATGGAGTTTGCGGAAGAGAACTATGTTGTTGTAGTTTTTTGAGTGACTTTGAAGCAGTATCTATAAAAATGGCAAAAGAACAAAATTTATCACTTAACCCTTCAAAAATATCAGGAAATTGTGGAAGATTGATGTGTTGCTTGAAATATGAAAATGAAGTTTATGAAGATAAATTAAAACGACTTCCTAATGTAGGTGCAATTGTAAAAACAGAAGATGGAGAAGGAGAAGTTGATAGTATGGAAACTTTAAAAGAAATAGTTAGAGTTAAAATAAAAGACGGAGATGGATATCTTTATAAAAAATATAAAGCAGAAGATATTGAGATTATAAAAGATGTAGAAGTAGAAAAAATAAATGAAGAAGAATTGTTAAACAAGGAAGCACTAGAAGAATTACAAAAAAAAGACTAAGAACTTTTTTAATATGAATTAATTTCATTTTTTATTGATGATAGATTCTAATTCTAGGAGGTGAGATAAATGGCATATAAAATAACAGATAAATGTATTTCTTGTGGAGCTTGTGCGGCTGAATGCCCAGTAGGATGTATATCACAAGGTGATGATAAGTTTGTAGTTGATGAATCAGCTTGTATTTCATGTGGTACTTGTGCTGGAGTTTGTCCTGTAGAAGCCCCAGAAGAAGCATAATTACGATGGAAAGACTGATTTTAGTAAAAATGAAACTACTAAAACAGTCTTTTTGTATTTATTACTTATAAAAAGGTAGTTAAGTAGAAGTATAAATTAGGAGAAGAAATATGCAGAATAATTTTGAAAATAAGGATAAATCTATAAAACAGGATAAAGTGCCAGAAATGAAACCTACTAATAAGAAGATGACTATATTAAATTTTTTGCTCATTCTTGTCATTTTAATAGGCCTATTAATTTATATGATTCAAGTAGATGGAATTAATAATATAATAGAAGTACTTACAAAGGTGGATTATAAATGGGTATTAGGAGGATTAATCTGTTTACTTCTTCATTGGATATGTGAAGCAATTAACTTACATATTCCAATCAAAAAAATGTATCCAAAACAACCAATCACAAATTCTATTAAAGTATCTATGATAGGATTGTTGTTTAATAATATTACCCCTTTTGCTTCTGGAGGTCAGCCAATGCAAGCTTATGAATTAACGAAAACGGGAAAGAAAGTAAGCGATTCATTAAGTGCAATGGCGATTAAATTTATTATCACACAAAGTGCATTAGTTCTATCAACTTTAATAGTTATATTCTTTGAATTTAATTTTTTTAAGAACTTAATGCAAGATTATCTTTGGATTGCGATTGTTGGTTTTATCATTAATATAGTAGCTATCATAGTAGTTATATTAGCAGGAATAAAAAAAGGACTTATAACAACTATTACAACACCCATTGTTAAATTACTAGGAAAGATTCATATTTTAAAACATCCAACTGACATATTAGAAAAATTAGATAAAAGTATTGATAACTTTGGTGAGCAATTCAAGTTTATGAAAGCAGAAAAGAAGATGGTTTTACAAATGTTTTTTGTTGCAACGATACAAAGTCTTGCATATTATTCTATTACCTATATGGTGTATCGAGCATTTGGAAACTATGGAATAACTTTTTGGCAAATTATTCCAACGCAAGCGTTTTTATTATTAATTATGACTTTTATTCCAACACCTGGATCAGGACTAGGAGCAGAAGGTGGATTTTATTTACTTTTTAATTCTATTTTTAAAGAAGGAACAATTCATATGTCAATTTTATTTTGGAGAATCTATACTTTCTATTTACCAATATTAGTAGGTTTATTCTTTCTAATACCTACAACGAAAAGAATAAAAGAGAAAAAGAGGGAATAATCCCTCTTTTTCAATAGAAAATGTTAGTAAAGTATTTTATAGTTCTTTATAATTTATTCAATAATTTTATCCGCTTCTTCTTTTGTAATGTAACTATATTCCACCATACGATTTAAAACGTGGGTTTGTCTTTCTCTAGCTAAGTCAGGATTAATAGTGGGAGCATAAACAGAAGGGGCATTTGGAACTCCTGCTAGCATACTGGCTTCTTCTAAATTTAAGTTTTTTGGTTGTTTATGATAGTAACCCATACTTGCATCATAGATGCCGTAATAACCATTTCCAAAATAATTAGAATTTACATATAAAGCTAGAATTTCGTTTTTACTATAATTTTTTTCTAAATCATAAGCGCCAAAAATTTCTCCAATTTTTCGAATTAAAGTATTATCTTGATTAAAAATAATATTTTTAGCCACTTGCTGTGAGATAGTACTTCCACCTTCGTCAAATTCCTTATCTCGAATATTGGTATATAAAGCTCTAGCAATTCCAATAAAATCAACTGGTCCATGTTCATAATAGCGATGGTCTTCTACGGCAATTACTGCATTTATGTAATTTTCAGGTAATTGATCAAATGAAACAAAATGTTCTTTTTTTATTACTTCTTCTACGCATTGTGTTAAAGGCTTTTCATGTAAAGTATTTGAGTAATAGCCATACCCAATTAGAAAAGTGAAGATTGTACCCAACGATAATAAAACAAATAGGATAATTAATAATTTTAAGAATAGTTTTTTCATAAAAGCACCACCTTTTTTGCATATTATATACTTTTTTCTATTATACATGAAAGTAAAAATTTTGAAAAGCAAATTTATAAAAAATTGGAATTTGATCAGCTTTACAAAAATAAAGTCATATGATAGAATAATAACCAATAAAATATAATTATATTTTATTGGTTATTAATACCTAGAGAAGGTGAAAAAAATGAAAAAATTTACAAAAATGCACGGGTTAGGAAATGATTATGTCTATATGGATGCCATACACCAAAACATAGACAAGGAATCTGAACTAGCTCGTTTTGTTAGTAATAGGCACTTTGGAATTGGATCAGATGGTCTGATTTTGATTTGTAAAAGTGATGTGGCTGACTTCAAAATGAGAATGTTTAACCAAGATGGAAGTGAAGCAGAAATGTGTGGCAATGGAATTCGTTGTGTCGGAAAATTTGTCTATGATAAAGCATTAACGAATAAAGAAACAGTAACAATTGAAACTTTAGCAGGAATAAAGACGCTAAATCTAAATGTAAGAGATGGAAAAGTAAAAACTGTAAGAGTAGATATGGGGGAACCAATATTAGAGCCAGAAGAAATACCGGTTATATCAAAAGAAAAACCAGTTAAAAATTTAAAACGAAAGGTTCTAGGTAAAGAATTTACACTTAGTTGTGTGTCAATGGGTAATCCGCACGCAATAACAATAGTAGAAAATACAGAAGAATTTGATATAGAAACATATGGAAAGTTATTAGAAGTTGATAAAGTGTTTCCTAATAAGGTAAATGTGGAGTTTATTCAAATTATAGATCAAGAACATATAAAAATGAGAGTTTGGGAAAGAGGAGCAGGAGAAACATTAGCATGTGGGACAGGAGCTTGTGCCACATTGGTAGCATGTAGCTTAAATGGATTAACCAATAGGCATGCCTTCATAGAACTATTACGGAGGAACTTTAGAAATAGAGTGGAATAAAAAGGATAACCATGTTTATATGACAGGTCCTGCTGTAACAGTCTTTGAAGGAGAAATCTAGAAAAAATTTAGAGACTTTTAAGAGAATATTCTAAAGATATAAATATTAGGTCATATGTTGAGAATGAATTTAAATAGAAAGGATTGATAGAAATGAGTTTTATTAATGAAAATTTTTTAGAATTGCAAGATAGCTATTTGTTTTCAACAATAGCAAAAAAAGTAGCAAAGTTTATAGAAGAAAATCCAAACAAAAAAGTTATAAAATTAGGAATAGGTGATGTCACAAGACCCATTGTCCCAGCTTGCCAAGATGCAATGCATAAAGCAATAAATGAGATGGGAACAAAAGAGGGATTTAAAGGGTATGGACCAGAACAAGGATATGAATTTTTAAGAAAAGCAATTGTAAAAAATGATTATAAAGCAAGAGGTGTTGAAATTGCAGAAGATGAAGTATTTGTTTCTGACGGTGCAAAATGTGACTGTGGAAATATCGTAGATATTTTTGGAAAAGATAATAAAGTAGCTATTACAGATCCGGTTTATCCTGTATATCTAGATACCAATATTATGTCAGGAAGAAAAATAACTTATTTACCAGTAACTGCTGAAAATAATTTTGTACCGCAATTACCAAAAGAAAAAGTCGATATGATTTATTTATGCTTTCCTAATAATCCAACAGGAACAGTACTAACAAAAGAAGAATTAAAAAAATGGGTTAATTATGCAAAAAAGAATCAATCAATTATTTTATATGATGCTGCTTATGAAGCATTTATAACAGAAAAAGAAATACCTCATAGCATTTATGAAGTAGAAGGAGCAAAAGAAGTAGCTATTGAATTTAAAAGTTATTCTAAAACAGCAGGATTCACAGGAATTAGATGTGCCTATGTAGTAATTCCAAAAGATTTAAAAGGGTATACAAAAGAAGGAAAAGAAGTTAGTTTAAATCAATTATGGAATAGAAGAACTTGTACAAAATTTAATGGTGTATCCTATATTGTCCAAAAAGCAGCAGAAGCAACTTATTCAGAAAATGGAAAACAGCAGATTCAAGAAAATATCAATTATTATT
Organism: uncultured Clostridia bacterium; assembly: GCA_947631335.1. Classification (GTDB taxonomy): domain Bacteria; phylum Bacillota; class Clostridia; order TANB77; family CAG-508; genus CAG-269. Next base: position 4,404 of record CANRKZ010000005.1, on the reverse strand, counting down.
TAGAGAATGCAAAAATTATAAAACAAGGGTTAGAAGAAGCAGGGTTTACTTGTTATGGGGGTGTAAATTCACCTTATGTTTGGTTACAAGTTCCAGATAAAATGACATCATGGGAATTTTTTGATGAATTACTTCAAAAAGCAAATGTAGTTGGGACACCAGGAAGTGGTTTTGGTAAACATGGAGAAGGCTACTTTCGACTAACTGCTTTTGGAACAAAAGAAAATACCATCGAAGCAATTCAAAGAATAAAAAATAGGTTGTAAAGAAAAGAATATGTATAAACATACCGCATTATCTGTTATAGAAGATGCGGTATGTTTTGTATATTACGATTCTTTTTCATAATCATAATATACAAACATAGATTTGCATAAAAGCATTGACTTTTAAAAATAATACGTATATAATGGGCACATAAAAAGTATAAAGGTAGGGTAAAAAATGAAGGAACAATTTTTAGAATTATTAAGAAAAGTAAAAAGAGATGGAGTAGAGGATTTAATACAATTTTTAGAAAAGTCGGATTTTTTTATAGCACCTGCAAGTACGAGGTTTCATGGAAATTATGAAGGGGGATTAGTAGAACATAGCTTGAAGGTATATGAAATTCTAAAATATAAAGTAGAAAATTGTATTATGGACATAGAAATACCAGAAGAATCTATTATTCTTATTGGATTACTACATGACATTTGCAAAACAAATTTCTATAAAGTAGATTTTAGAAATGCGAAAAATGCCTTAGGTGTATGGGAGAAAGTACCTTATTATACAGTAGAAGATACCATACCATATGGACATGGAGAAAAATCTGTTATGATGATTACAGAATATATAAAATTAACATCAGAAGAAAAATATTCTATTCGTTGGCATATGGGATATACAGAACCTAAGGAAAATTACAATGCGATTGGGTCAAGTTATACAAAATATCCAATTGCGCTTCTAACACATGAAGCAGATTTAGAAGCAACTTATTTTTATAATACTTAAGATTTAGTTAGAAAGGAAAGTAAAAATGTTTGCATATATAAAAGGAACTTTAGAAATGAAAATGACAGAATATGTGGTAATCGATGTAGCGGGATTAGGATATAAAGTATTTATGTCAGAGGTAGGAATCGAAAACATAGGAAATATAGGTGAGATTGTAAAAGTACATACCTATTATCGAGTTAGAGAAGATGATATCAGCATTTTTGGATTTAATACATTAGAAGAATTAAAAATGTTTGAATTATTAATTGGTGTGAGTGGAGTAGGAGCCAAAACAGCCCTATCTATGCTAGCGACATGTGAACCATCAGAATTTGCTTTATCAGTTATCTCAGAAGATGTAAAAGCACTTACTCGGAATACCAGGAATTGGACCTAAATCTGCTAAGAGAATTATTCTAGAATTAAAAGATAAGATAAAAGCAGAACAAGAAGTAGAGAATATTAAAAATCAATTAGAAAGTAATAAAAAATCAAATAAAAAGATACAAAGGGTAATAGAAGATAATGAAAAAATAGAAGAAGTAATAGCAGCACTTCAAGTATTAGGATATAATAAAAAAGAAATTGAAAAGGTACTTGTAAAATTAGATTCAAAAGCTATGTCTACAGAGGAATTAATTAAAAAAGGATTAAGTTTATTAGGAAGATAAAATGAGGAAAAAGGAGGAAAAAATGAATCAGAATGAGCCATTAGCTTTTCGAATGAGACCAAAAAAATTAGAAGAGTATGTAGGACAAGATCATGTACTTGCAAAAGATAAAATTTTATATCGAACGATAAAGGCAGATAGATTATCTAGCATTATTTTATTTGGCCCTCCGGGATGTGGAAAAACTTCACTTGCCAGAGTAATTAGCGAAACAACGAAATATAAATTTTATAAAATTAATGCTGTTACGGCAGGAGTAGCAGATATCAAAAAAGTAATTGAAGAAACTAAAAATTTTATGTTAAATCCAATAGGGAAAAGTATTTTATTTATTGATGAAATTCATAGATTTAACAAATTACAGCAAGATGCACTGCTTCCTTATGTGGAAAATGGAACAATTATATTAATTGGTGCTACTACAGAAAATCCATATTTTGAGGTAAATAAAGCATTAATTTCAAGATCAATGGTAATTCAATTAAATGCATTAACAGAAGAAAATATTTATCAAATCTTAAAAAATGCTATAAGACGAAAAGATGGACTTCGGAGAATATAATATAAAAATAGAAGAAGGCACAATAAAAAAATTAGCAGGTATAGCAAATGGAGATGTTAGAACAGCATTAAATGGATTAGAAATAGCAACCTTAACAACAGCTATGAGTGAAGATGGATATATTCACTTAACTGACGAGGTAATTAAAAATAGTGTACAAAGTAGGAAAGCAATTTTTGATAAAAATGGAGAAGAACATTATGATAATATAAGTGCTTTTATTAAATCTATGAGAGGTTCAGATCCTGATGCAGCGGTATTCTATTTAGCGAGAGCTTTAAATGGTGGAGAAGATCCAATGTTTTTAGCAAGAAGAATTGTGATATGTGCTTCAGAAGATGTGGGAATGGCAAATCCGAATGCTTTAGTTGTAGCAAATTCTGCAATGCAAGCAATACATATGATAGGTATGCCAGAAGCAAGAATTATTTTATCAGAAGCTGCAATTTATGTAGCAACTTCAAAAAAATCTAATAGTGCTTATATGGCAATAGATAAAGCTTTAGAAGATGTGAAAAATAAAGATACGGGAGAAATACCAATGCATATTCGAAATGCTCCAATTGAGAAAATGAAAGAATTAGGATATCATGAAGGATATTTATATCCACATAATTTTCCAGGACACTATGTAGAACAGCAATATCTTCCGGACAAAATGTTAGGGACTAAATATTATGAGGAAAAGTAAGACTTTTTAAAAGATATCAAAAAAATAAACAATAAAAAAGTAATAAAATAAAAAAAAATGGAAAACCTACTACAAGAAGTAGGTTTTTTTATGATGGTTAAAAAAATAATAATAGGAATATTAGCGGGTCTCGTAAGTGGACTCTTTTCGACTGGAGGAGGAATGATACTGGTACCAGCTTTTATACATTTATTAAAATTAGAAGACACAAAAGCAAGAGGAACTTCAGTATTTTGTATTTTACCAATGGTAGTAACTAGTAGTTTTTTCTATTATCAAGGAAATTATATTGATTGGAAAATTGCAATTCTTTGTGCAATAGGTGGATCAATAGGTGGATATATTGGAGCAAAATTGCTTAAAAAATTACCAGAAAAAATATTAAAAATTGCATTTACTATATTCTTAGTTTATGTATCATTTAAAATGATAACAACTTAAATAGGAGATAAAATGACAGGGATATTAATTGGAATTGCATCTGGAATTGTGAGCGGAACAGGAATGGGAGGAGGAACTATCTTAATCTTTCTTCTTACATTTATGATGGGAATAGAGCAACATAAAGCACAAGCAACAAACTTAATTTTTTTTATTCCCACTTCTATTATTGCAATTATTGTGAATTTAAAAAATAAAAATATTGACCTAAAATTAGCAATTTTAATTTCCGTTTTTGGAATCTTAGGTGCTATTATTGGAGCGAATATTTCTATTCATATAGATGTAGGAGTATTAAAAAAATGCTTTGGTGTATTTTTAGCATTAATTGCATTAAATGAAATATATTCCATATATAAAAAGTATAAAAAAGAAAAAAGAACAGATACTAAATAAAAAAGAGAGGTGAATGATATGAAATTTATTAAAGGTGTTATGATAGGAGGATTACTAACAACCGGATTAGTCATGTTATATACTGAAACAGGTATGATGAATAAAAAAACAATGATGAAAAAAGGAAAGCAAATGGCTAGAAAAATGGGAATTATGTAATGAAAGTAGATGTTTACATTGAGGTCTATCTCAATGTAAACATCTACTTTTTTTAGTAAGATTTAAAATTAAAAGTTTAACTCTTTAAAGTCTTCTTCTTTTAAAAAGCCATCTTTTTTATCATCAATGAAACAGTCACATTTATCACACTTTTCTCCCCTTAAACATTTACCTTCATGATGACATTTAGCACATATTTTAATTTTTTTAGTATCATTTACCCAAATTTGTATAGCATATTCTTTTCCAGGACATAAAGGTCCAAATACGAATTCTCCTTCTTTATCTGTAAAAGTATGGCCGATTGGTCTTCTTTCTTCTTTACCATGTTCGCAAACAACTTCTACTAATTTAACAACAGCATTATCTACTGGTTCTTTAAAGCAATTTTTAACAACACCATAAATTACATCACGATTATCTTCTGGTAAAGTAATGTCTAAATCAAATTGTTTACCTCCTGAAATTACACCATCTACATCTAAAACTGGGCAATAAGG
>CANRKZ010000004.1 GCA_947631335.1 uncultured Clostridia bacterium | reverse complement strand
GTTAAAATTCCATTTTCTCCTGTTAATGTTACAATTACTACTGCTGCTAAAATAAGTAATACTATAATTGTAATTACCAATGCAATTAGCGTAATACCTTGGTTTCTTCTTAATTTTCCCATATTCTTTTTCTCCTTCTTTTGTTTTAATTATTACCATTTTCAAAAATAGTATTCTTTTTCATATATATTTTAAACAAACATGACATTAAATGTCAATACAGAATTTAAAAATTTTATGTAATAATTATTTTAATTTCATAATTAAGGTGATAATATGATTAAAGAGAAAAGAAAACAAAAAAGATATACACAAGAAGATATGTCTAATCTTCTTGGAATCAGTTTAAGACAATATGTTAGAATTGATAATGAAGAAGATTTACCCAGAAGAGATGTTTTAAAAAACTTAATCATAGAATTAGAATTAACAAATGAAGAAATAGGAGAATATATTAGAAAAATGACAGAGAAAACTGCTTAAAGCAATTATTTTCTGTCATTTGTTTTACTTCGTTGAAATATGTATATTTTCTATTTTACTATTTAATTCTCTTGCTACAATATTTTGAATTTGTGCTACTTCTTCTTGTTTTAATTCCGATATACCAACAATTACACTTACACTTTCTCCATTTACAAAAACAACTACATTTTCAAACCCCTTTGTCTTTATTAAATTTTCGCAAATCATAATACTATTTTTTGTTGTATTTATTTTTGCAATTTCCTCTGTTGCTGTTTGTTTTTGTGTTTCCAAAGAATTACTACTATTTAACACTTTTTCATAGGTCTCTATCATTTGTGAATACATGGTATCTCTTTCTAATTTTGACTTTGTAAAATAATCATTATTATCATTACTATTTGTTTCAACTGTTGCTGAATCTGTTGTTTTGTTTTCTGTTACTGTCGAATTATTATTGGTTTCATTTTCTATATTATTGGTTGTATTGGTATCTGTTGCATTTCCATCTTTTATATCATTACTACTTACTAAAGTAGCATCTCCTATATCTGCTAATTTACTATCATCTTTTGATTCCATTTGTAGACTAGTTTCTACTGAAGCACTGTCTTGATTCGTTGTATAATTTAAATATCCGGCTGTCATGAGCATAATAGCAATTACATAAATAATAACTTGATTTTTCTTTAATAATTTCATAATAAAATTCCTCCTTTAATCTCTTAATTCATCTCAAAAACTTGTATTTTATGTGTTGCAAGTCCTGTAACTGCTTCAACTGCTTGGATAATATTAGTTTTAGTATCTGCGTAATTAGCTCCTTGAGCTGTAATAATAGCTCCTTCTATCTTAGGTTGTACTATTTTTTTTGTAATAGGTGTTTTTTGTCCATCATCTTCTTTGTAAACAATATCTTTTTGAGAATCTGTTTCTTCTATTTTTCTTGTCCCTCCTGATGTATCTGTTTCTTCTGTTGTACTAACTTTTGAATTTTCATTATACATAGCAACCTCTTCACTTGATTCTGAATAATGAATACATACTTTTACATTTCCTACGCCTTGTATTTTACTTAATATCCCTTCTAATTTTGCTTCCAAATCTTCTGTTGTTTGTATGGTATCATTAACCGTAGTAGTATTTTGATTACTTGTAGCTAATTGTTTTGACTCCATATTATTTTCCTGTTTTGTTGTCTGCTTATCTCCATTCCATATAGTATTTATAATAATAATTGTTATAATTAATAAAACAACAAAAAATACTAAGTTTTCTATCTTCTTTTTCTCATTTCCTTCTGGTCTTTCTCCTACTTTATGGATTAATTTTTTCAATTGATTTCTAAACATTTTTCATTCACCCCATATTCTTCAATCAAAAATTTTTTCACGTTTTGAATATCCATTTTTGATACTTTCTCATTTTTTTCCTTTTTGTTATTTTCTTCTTCTTGCCCATTTTTATCTGTTTTTACCTCTGTATCAATCTTTTTAATTTTTTGAATTTCTGTTACAATTTTATCTTCTGCCTCTTCTTGTTTTTCTTGTTTTTCTCCTTTCTTAATTTCTAACTTTATTTTATTAATTTTTGTTTCTTCTTCGTTATTCGATATTTGTGCATCAATATTACATTTCGTTACTTCATACCCCTTTTCTGCTAACTTTTTTATTATATCTTGTTCTAATTCTTGTTCATATAGTTTTTTAATTCTAGCATCCATACTACTTTGATCAACCGCCGTTGCTTCTATGGTTTGATATTTTTCAAGATCTAAATCATCTAAATTAAATATTTGTTTATTTTGTATCAAAGGAGAGATAATATTAAATATTAGATAGATACCTAATACCATTTTTATATACTTCTTTGCATTGTTATTTGGCAAAATCATCTCAAAAATAGATACTATAACGATTGTTACTCCCAATCCTTTTGCCCAAGAACTTAAAATTTCTATCATTTGTTTTCTCCTACCTATACATCATGCTATTATTTGACATTTTTAAAACTAAAGTAGTTCCTATAATCAACATAAAAGATATCGCACATAAAATCCCTAAAAATATTTTAAAAATATCACCAATTTGCTCTAGTAACCCTACAATTTTTTTGTCTGCTATTGGTTGTACGACAGTTGCTAATAATTTATAAAATACTGACAAAACTGAGAGTTTTATAATAGGTATTATACAAATACCTATTACAATAATAACACCAACTAATCCAACTGCATTTTTTAATAAAATTCCACATCCTAAAACCGTATCTACAGCATCTCCTAAAATTTTTCCTACTACTGGTATAGCAGAGCTAACTACAGCTTTTGTTGTTTTTGCTGTAATCCCATCTACACTACTAGATAAAGTTCCTTCTAGTGAAATAACTCCAACAAAAACAGTTAAAACAATTCCTAGAAACCATACAATTCCTGACTTTAAAACTTTAGATAAACGATCCATTTGTACTTTATCTGATATTTTTGAAATAATTACTAAACTAGTTAAAATTAAAACAAATGGTATAATTAAATTTTGTATAATGTTTCCAATAAAGTTAATCATCAATAAAATAATAGGCTCAACTACACTACTTGTTGTAATACTTCCTGTATACATCATAAGTGTTATGAGAAGTGGTACTAATAGATGCATAAAACCAACTAAATTACTAGTTGTATCTTGTACGATTTTTACAATGTCTGAAAAATTAGACATAATAATTGTTACAATTAATATGTATTGTACATAATAAATTAATTTTGAAATTCCATCATTTTCTAAACTTTCACTAATTGATTTTAAAATACTATGAATTAGTATGATTGCTAAAATACTTACTATTGCTTTAATGTGGTTATTTACTTCTGCCCCTAATAAGTTTAATATTTTTTTGAATAATGTATTATTATCTACTTCTCCTTTTATTGCACTATTTAACATTTGATCGATATCCATATCTTCGAAAAATTGTCCTGTATATTCCTTAGAACTTTTGATAAAATCTTGTATTTTAAATTCCTCTTGTTGTTCTTTTAGTGTTTGTTCATCATTCGCATAACTTGAATGAATAGGAATGTATATTCCCACAATTATGATTATAATTAAAACAAGTCTTTTCTCTTTTTTCATTTGTACTTCCTTTTTCTTCTATGGCAATATTTTTAATATAATTTCTAGCAAGCTTGATATAATAGGTATTGACATAGATATAATAATAATTTTAGTTCCTATTTCTATTTTACTAGCAATAGCTGCTTCTCCAGAATCTTTACAAATGCTAACAGCAAACTCGGACAAAAATGCGATTCCTGTTATTTTGATTAATAACATTAAAAAAGTTGTATTAATTGATGTTTTATTTGCTAAAGATTGAAGTAAATTTATAATTCCACTTAACTTGTCCATTACCAATATCACAATTAGAACACCTGTTAATAAGCTTACATAAATGGCAAATTCAGGTCTATACTGTTTTAAAAGAATGATTATGATTAAAGCGACTAAAGCGACTCCCACTATTTTTACAACTTCCATTTTTTTGTTTCCTTCCCTGTTTTAATAATTCATTGAAGATTCATTTTTTCTAAAATTTTATAGATTAAATATCGTTCTTACTGTATTAAACAGACCACTTATTTCTTTAATTACCATCGTTAGAACAATTACTAATCCAGCTAATGTTGTCATCATAGCTTGATCTTCTCTTCCTGCTCTTACCAAAACTTGATGTAAAACAGCTACTAAAATTCCAATTGCAGCTATTTTAAATAATAAATTAATATCCATATTTTCTTTTCCCCCTAAGTTAGCATAAAATAATTACAATTGCTAATCCCATTATAGTTCCTAATCTTGTATACAATTTTTCATTTTTCTGTTTATCCTCTATTGCTTCTTTTATTTGTGTTTCCAAAAACTTTTCTGTTATTTCAATCTGACCAATTTGTCCTTCACTATCTGTTTGTCCTAATAATTTTGACAAAGTTTTTAAAATATGCTTGTCCTCTTTTTTTAAGTTTGTTGTAGTTTCTTCAATTGCTTCTTCCCAAGCTACATTTGCCGTTGTGTTACTCATTTTTTCTTTTGCTGTCTGAAAAATATTTCCTATGTTTTTACTTGCATTGCTTGCGATTTCTTGAAATATTTCTGGTATGGGTTCATAGGTGAATTTTATTTTTGTTTTTAATATATTTAATGAATTTTGCATTTCTTCTAATTCTTCTAGTCGATAGACATATTTCTTAGACAAAAATTTTCCAATTAAACTAGAAGATAATAATATTAAAAATAATATAATATATTTTATCATTTGCATTTTTTCACTTGTCCTTTCTATTTTTACTATTATATTCAATTGATTTTTTTTTAGAACTAAAAATTATCTTTTAAAAAAATAATTTTTTCAATTTGTTTTGTTTCAATTAGTTTGTTAATTTCCGGATTCATTTTGACATCTTCTAATGTTTTTCCGATGCATTGTAAATATTCCTTTTACTCCTGATGAAATTGCTTCTCCGAATTGCTTCTACATCTTCTTTAGAACCAATTTCATCACAAGCAATCACTTCTGGTGCCATAGAACGAATTAGCATTTTCATTCCTTTTGCTTTTGATATATTTTCTATAATATCTGTCCTCATTCCAACATCATTTTGAGGAATTCCTTGGTACATAGCCGCTATTTCTCCTCTTTCATCTACTACTCCACAAGTTTTTCCTTTAAAATTTATCTCTGGAATTCCATCACTTACTTTTCTAATAGCATCTCGTAATATAGTAGTTTTTCCCATTCCAGGAGGTGATACAATTAATGTGGTATAAATGGTATTATTTTCTTGATCAATCATTTGATTTAAAATTTTATTACTACAATTAAATACTTCTCTTGCGATTCTAAAATTTAAACTAGTTACATATTTTAAATTGATTACTTTCTCATCTTCTATAACTGCTGTTCCTGTAATTCCAACTCTATGGCCTCCCTTTATTGTTAAAAAACCTTCACATATTTGATTTTTATAAGCATAAATTGAATTATTACATAATCTTTCTAATGTCTGTAATATTTCTGTTTGTTCTATTTCATATTCAATTACTACATCAGCTTGCCTTAGTTTTAAAAGAATAGGTCTTTTACATCGTATTCTAATTTCTTGTAAATTCTTTTCTATTTCTTGATTTTGACTTAATGTATGAATTAGTAGTTGATAAATATTATTGGGAAAATATCTTAAAATTTCTTCTCTATTTTTCATTTACTTTTGTCCTTTCTTAACTTTTAAAAATTATCCATAAAAAAAAGAAGCTTATAGATACTATATGCTTCTTTTTTCTATTTTAGAACGATTATTTTATTTTATTTTTGATTAATAACTACTCTATATATAAGTCCTGTGTTTTGATCTTTTTCAAATTCCACTCGATAATTTTTTGATGTATCAATATCTCCTTTTATAAATGCTATATTTTCGTCAGTTGCTTCATATTCTTCTCCATTAAAGTTAATTTCTTTTATTTTCATATTGTTGTCTTCTTGAGCATTATTAGATGATATAACAGAAAATAACCCTTTTACTGTTACTCCTGGTTGATTAGTGTTAGCATATATTTCAAATTTCTGATTAAAAGAATTAACTGCTTCTTCTTGTAATTCTTCATTTAATACATTTCCTATTAAATTATTTGAATGAGATATTTCTGTCGGCATACTCATCATATATAAAATTGGATTTTTGTTTTCTTCTACTCCTAATTGTTCCATTTGTTGTTTGTTTACTTGTCCAATCCTCTCTCGTACTGCATTTAAGAAGTTAGATACTTGATCATGTTCATAATTGGTTAATAGGATACTATTTTGATTAGTGAATTCTTCGATACTAACACTATCTGTAAAATTGATATTGTTATTTAATTGATATTGCCATTGTTGTTCTTGTAATTCAAGTACTAATTCATAAGTTTCTTTTACATTTTGAATTGAAGAAAGTCCTGTATAGTCTGCCTTGGCATGAATTTTTACAGTTTCGTTTTCTTGTGTTACTTCTAGTCCTACATTATATTGCACATTATCCTGATTCTTTTCTTTTTGTATGTCTAATTTTAACTCGTTTGTTGATATCACTATTTTACTTGTTTTTCTTCTTTTATTATATACCGTAATTTCAAAATTTTGTTTATCTAGTTCTTCTGAGTTGTTATTTATACTTTTAATCACGTTATCAATATCCCTTATCGATATTTTATTTGAACTTTTTTGTATTTGTAAGTATCCGTTTAACTTATCTAAAGTTGTTTGATCATCTTTTAAAGTCTCTAAAAGTTGTAGGATAATATTTTTGAGTTCTTCTCCTGTTAACGATAATTTATATCCATTTTTGTCAGATTCTTTGACCTTTGAAAACTTTTCTTTGCTTAATTGTTGATTAAATATTTCTCCGTACGTACTTTGTATATGATTTTTTTCTTCTTCTGTCAATTCAATTTTATCTAATTCTTGCAACTTTTGTAGACTATCCATATTAATAGACATTGTATTTTCAAAAAGATTATCTAATTTATCAGTTTCCAATGCAATAAAATTTTTTCCCACATAGTCTGTTTGCAAACCAATTTTATTTTCAATTTGCTTATATTTAATTGGGAATTTTACATCATCCGAATAGTTCAAACTTATTTCTTGATTTGATTTTGAATTTGCTGTGTCTACTTGACCAGAAAAAGTAATATTAAAATTATTTATATTTTCTAATTGTTCTTGATTTTTTTCTGAAGCAATATTAACAGAAAAAGTCCCTTCATCATTATATGGTGTTGTTTTTTGTTTTTCGAAATACTGTATTAAATTATTTTCGATAAAACCTTCTTTAACGTCTCCCATTTGAGTCATATATTTAAAGAATAGTTCTTTATCACTTTTGAACAAATCAGTTGCTAAAAAAACAAATACAATTCCTAACACTAGTAAAAAAATCACCACAATTGTAATCAAAATCATTAGTATCTTTGTATTTTTCTTTTGATTCATATTTTTTCTCCTTTACAAAAAAATGGTATAAGAAATAGATAAATAACATTTTGTCATTTATCTATTTAGTCCTATTCTTGCTCCCAATTATGATATATGTTTGCAACATCATCTAATTCTTCTAATTTTTCAATTAAACGTTCCATTTTTTCTTGTGCTTTTTCATCTAAAGTAACGGTTGTAGTTGGTACCATTTGAACTTCAGCTTCTAAAAAAGTAAGTCCTGCCTCTTCTAATTTTTCGCGAACTTCTGAAAAATCTGATGGCGCTGTTGTAATTTCATAAATTTCTTCTGAAGCCTCAAAATCTTCTGCACCACTATCGATAGCAAGCATCATTAATTCTTCTTCATCTATTTGAGTTGATGCTTTCTCAATTATAATAATTCCTTTTTTATTAAATAAATATGATACACAACCCGATGTTCCTAAATTTCCTCCTGCTTTATCAAAAACATGTCTCACATCTGCTGCTGTTCTATTTTTATTATCCGTAGAAGCTTCCACAATAACAGCAACTCCATTTGGTCCATATCCTTCATAAGTAATCTCTTCATAATTCTCGTTACTAGTAGATGCTCTTTTAATTGCATTGTTTATTGTATCATTTGGCATGTTAGCCGCTTTACATTTGGCAATTACATTTTTTAGTTTTGAATTTCCAGCTGGATCTGGTCCACCTTCCTTCACAGCTATTAATAATTCTCTTCCTAATTTTGTAAATATTTTTCCTCTTGCTGCATCTGCTTTCCCTTTTTTAGCTTGAATATTATGCCATTTTGAATGTCCTGACATGATTAATTCCTCCTTTTTATATATAACCTTTTTAAATTTTTTTGCCATAAATTTGTACTTATATATCTTTTCATTTTGAAATATTTTATCATATTTTTTTTTATTTGTGTAGTATTTCTTTTGTATTTTTTATATTTTCTTCTTTTATCTAAAAAATTTTATTTTTTCTTGATGTTTTATTTTAGAACATAAATTTGCAAATTATGTTAATAATATGGTATAATAAAGGTGTAGGTATGTATTATACCTAAATATACAGAATAAGGAGAAAAAAAAGATGAGACATTCAAAAGAACTCACGAAGTCACGGAAAAATAGGGGGATTATTGTAACAATAATATTTCTTTGTATAGTTGTAGTAATCTTCGGAAGTTTTATAGTGATTCAAGAGACACATTTGAAAGCAGAAGCTTTGACTACAGCAACAGCCAAAGCAAAAACTGCTGCAGAAGCTGCAAATCAAGCAAAAGTTCAAGCACAAACTGCAATCAACACAGCAGCCAGAGCAAAAGCTAAAGCAGAAATTGCAGAAAAGGTAGCAGAAAAAGCAAAAGCCAAAGCTAAAACTACAACAAAAGCAGCAGCGAAAGCAAAAGTTAAAGCAGAGGCCGCAAAAAAGAAAGCAGCTAACGTAAAGGCTAAAGCTCAATCTGTAGAAGAATCAGAAGCTAAATCAGAAGCTATTGTTCAAGCAGAAGTTGCAGCAAAGGCAGCAGAAAAAGCAAAAGCTCATGCAAAAGTTGCAACAGAAACTGCAGCAAAATCTGAAAAACAAGTAGAAAGTGTAGTAAAGGCAGCAGCAAAGGCAAAGGCTCATGCTCAAGCTACAACCATGGCAGCAAATAAAGCTAAAGCTGCAGCAAAAATAGCTTCAGAAACAGAAGCCCAGATCACTATAGAAACTGTTTCTAACGCAAAGACTGGTACAGAAGCACAAATTAAAGTACAAGCCATAACAGAAGCAGCTGACAAAGCAAAAGCGAAAGCAAAAGCTGCTACAGAAGCTGCTACAGAAACTAAAACAAAGGCTCAAGCCACTGAGAAAGCAACCACTGAAACAGAATCTGTGGCACAAGCGACTACAAAAACAATGACTAAAGTAGAAGTAGCTGTATTAGCCTCAAAAAAAGCAATAACACAAACAAAAATTGCGGCAAAAGAGGCAGACATTCAGGCTAATTCTGTAAAAGTTAATGTGTCGTCGAGCCCATCTGGTTCAGTGCTTACTTATTCTAGCGGAGTAAATTACTATAATGGACACAAAGAAACTTGGTACTCCGAAAAAGTACTTCCTGGTAATGGATTAAACATTCCTGGTCGCCATACTGACGAAGCAGGGTTGGTTCGTGACGGTAATGGGTACATTTGTGTAGCTTCGTCTGATTATCCAAAAGGAACGGTTGTTGAAACCTCTCTTGGTACAGGCAAGGTTTATGATTCCGGATGTGCATCTGGTGTTATAGACATTTACACAAATTGGTAGTTACTAGTCAGCCTTATGCGAATGAATTAATTGATTCAACGTATTGAAAGAGTTGAAGTAGTAACAGCTGCTAAAACAAGCAGGGAATAGCAATGCTTTTCCCTGCTTTCTCCTTACCTACACTGTAAATAATTATATCCTCTTTTTTTATTTTCATCTAATTATTTTAGGAATCATTATCATAAATCCAATCATTGCTGCACTTATCGCAAGGACTAAAACAGCTCCAGCTGCTACATCTTTTGCTATTTTAGCTTTTTCATTTTTTTCTGGCATAATGATATCTACAATTGTTTCAATTGATGTATTAAATAATTCTCCTGCTATTACAATTGCAAATAATAGGATACAAATCATCCATTCCTCTTTACTAAACCTTAAAAACACCCCTGATAATATAACTAGTAGCATAATTAAGATATGAATTTTTATATTTCTCTCATTTCGAAAAGAAGTACAAATCCCTTGAAAAGCATATTTAAAACTATCTATTATTTTTTTACTTTTTAATTTCATCTTTTTCTTCTCTTTCCAATATAAATTTTTTAATAATACTAGTATAAATAATCAAATAAGATAAAGATATGGTAAATCCTGCTAATACATCACTTGTGTAATGTACTCCTAAGTAGATTCTACTAATTCCAATCATTACAATTAATATAGATAGCACAATGATAAGCGACCATTTTTGTTTTTTATTTTTTATTTGTTTATAAATTAGATAAATCAAAAATCCATAAAACGCCATACTTACCATGGAGTGACCGGATGGAAAACTATACCCTGTTTCACTTATCATGTTAAACTCAATTGGTCTAGGTCGTTGTACAATATTTTTTAAAAGCACATTGAATCCTGTTGCAATAACTAAATTAAGAGCAATCGCAATCACGATTTTCTTATTTTTAAGAAAGAAAAATAAGAAAATTGTGATACTTATTAAAACTGTTGCACTCCCTGCTTTTGTAATTATTTTAGCTATCGGTGTTACCCAATCAGATATAAGGTAATTTGATATAAGTTGATAACCTATTATATCTTTTTTCATAATCTCTTTTGCAAAAACATCTTCTGCTAGTTTCCAAAATAAGATAACACTTAAAAATAATATAATCCATTTTAAATTTTTTATGGTAAAATCTTTTATTTGATTTAAACTAATTTGTCTCATTTTCTTTTCCTTTTTCTTGATTTGGTCTTTTATTTATTCTGTTCTTAAGGCCTCTACTGGATCTTTCTTACTTGCCATTTTGGATGGTATTAACCCTGCTATTATTGTTAATGTCATACTAATTAGTACTAAAATAATGGCAGCTATTGGTTCCACTGTTGCTTGAATGGTAACACCTGAAAGTTCTTTGATGAAATAATTAATTGGTATCGTTAAAATTTGAGTAATTCCAATTCCTATTAATCCTGCAATTAATCCTACAATAAAGGTTTCCGCATTAAATACTTTAGAAATATCTTTTTTAGAAGCTCCAATTGCTCGAAGTATTCCAATTTCCTTTGTCCTTTCTAGTACAGAGATATAAGTTATAATTCCTATCATAATTGAAGAAACAATAAGAGAAATACTAACAAACCCTATTAACGCATAACTAACAGCATCAATAATATTGGTAATTGATTTCATCATCGTACCTACAATATCCGAGTAAGTAATAACATTTTCTTCTTGTCCTTCTTGTCTTTGCTTTTCATTATATTCTTCAATTGCTTTTGTGATATTTTCTTTTGCGTCGAAAGTTTTAGGATAAATAAGAATAGACGACGGCTTTTCTAAATCAACTGATCCTAATTTTTTTAGATTTTCATCATAATTTGCCTCTTGATTTTCTTTATAGGTTTCCATCATATTAGCAATTTCTTCGGTTGACATATTGCTAATAGCTAATTTTTCTTGTGTGCTTAAACGATTTATATCAAATTCTGCTTTTTCTCCTTTTTCTGGAAACTTTAATCCAGTAAATACATTCGTATCTGGTTTGTCCTTTTGTTCCTTTACTATTTCAGACTCATTGGTTTTGTCAATAACATATTCTTTTAAATCTTTTAAATAACCAATTCCTCCTGCCATGCTACTTGCTACACTATCTTCATTTAACTTAATAATACCTACTACTTTTATATTTTCTGCTTCTTTTATTTTTTCTTTCATATAAGCATCATCATCTTTTTTATTTATCCATAAATTATTTTCTTTTTCATAATAATCTGAATTTAATAATAATTTAAAAGATAAATTCAATAGTTCTTCATATGTATAAGTTGTTCCTTCTATTTCTTGTAATTTTTCTCCATTTTGAATTTTTTCCATTTTTTCTGATAGCTCTTTTTGATCTTTTACTCCTAATGTATATAATACATAATCATTGATTTCATTTTTGTCATTTACAATTAAAACTACCTCGTTATAATTTTTAGGCCAATTTCCTGCAACTATATCATATTGAGTTTTTAATAATTCTTCATTATCTAACATTTCTGTCCATACATCCGTATTCATAATACTAACCCCACCTGTTGACATAGGGTTTTGTGACATCGTCTGCATTCCCATACTATTCATAACCGTACTTGGATTTACTTGTACAATTCCATTTTCAGTATCTTCCTTATATAAGTTTAAATTTAAATTGTACTGATATTGTACGGCATTTGCTTGCTGCATTATAGGATTATTCTCATCATCTAAATAACTTTTTAATTCTGTTAAGTTATTATTTTCTACTTTATTTGATATAGTAGATAACATATCTGACATAATATCTCGAGAATAAATTTTACCCTCTTCTATTGTTCTATCTACTTCTTCCTCTTCCATCATAGATTCCATCATAGCAGTTGTATCAATTACGGCTTCTTCAATACTAATCGGATAAGAGGATAATGTATCTTCTTCTACTTTATTAATATAATTTTGAATTCCAGTAGATATCGCAAGAATTAAAGCAATTCCAATAATTCCTATACTACCAGCAAAAGCCGTTAAAATAGTTCTTCCTTTTTTGGTCATTAAATTGTTTAAACTTAATGAAAGAGCTGTTATAAAACCGATTGAGGTTATTCTTTTTTCTTTATCCATATTTTCTTTATCTGATTTTTTCGTTTTATAGGGATTCGAATCATCTATAATTACACCATCTAAAATTTTAATAATTCTTGTAGAATATGTTTCTGCTAAGTCTGGGTTATGAGTTACCATAATAACCAATCTATCTTTTGCTATTTCTTTTAAGATATCCATTACTTGTTTGCTTGTTTCTGTGTCTAAAGCTCCTGTTGGTTCATCGGCTAAAATAATATCTGGATTATTGACTAAAGCTCTTGCAATAGCCACCCTTTGCATTTGCCCTCCCGATAATTGGTTTGGCTTTTTATAAATTTGTTCTTCTAATCCTACGTCTTTCAAAGCTTTTATCGCTCTTTCTTTTCTTTCCTTTTTTCCAACTCCAGATAATGTTAATGCCAATTCTACATTTGAAAGAATGGTTTGATGAGATATTAAATTATAACTTTGGAATACAAATCCAACAGAATAATTACGGTAGGCATCCCAATCTTTATCTTTAAATTTTTTGGTTGATTTTCCATTTATAATTAAATTGCCCTCTGTATATCTGTCTAATCCTCCAATAATGTTTAATAATGTAGTTTTTCCACAACCACTTTGTCCTAAAATAGATACAAATTCATTTTCTCGAAACTCAATATCAATACCTTTCAAGGCATGAACAGTAGTATCTCCTGATATATAATCTTTTGTAATATGTTCTAATTTTAGCATACTATACCTCTCCTATTATTTTATAACTTGATATCCTAAATCTTCAATGGTGTCTTCTAAAATTTTATTGTCTATTTCTTCTTTTAAGACTACTTCTACTTCTTTTTCTTCTAATCGTATTTTTGCAGATTTTACTTGTTTGATTTCCTTCAATGCCGTTTCTATTTTTTTGGCACAATGATCACAAGCCATCCCTTCTACTTTAATTATTTTTTTTGATTGATTTACTCCAAACATTTTATTTACTCCTTTCTAATTTTATACTTTTTAATCTTAAGGCATTTAAAATAACAGTTAAACTACTCATTGCCATAGCTAATCCTGCTATCATAGGATTAATTGCAATTCCTAGTGGTTTAAATAAACCTATGGCAATCGGTATCATAAGGCTATTATAGAAAAATGCCCAAAATAGATTTTGTTTGATATTTCTAATTGTTTTTTTGCTAATATAAATTAAATCTACTATTTTTGTTAAATCATTTTTCATTAATATCACATCTGATGAATCTATAGCAATATCTGTTCCACTATTTACGCTAACTCCTATATCACTTCCTGCTAATGCTGGACTATCATTAATTCCATCTCCACACATCATCACTTTTTTCCCTTGTTTTTTTAGTTCTTTAATTTGATTTACCTTTTGCGTTGGCAAGACATCTGCTATAACCTTTGTAATTCCTAGTTCTTCTGCTATTCTATCTGCTGTTTTGACATTATCTCCTGTTAGCATAATCGATTCTATATGATTTTTTGTTAATTGTTGTATTACTTTTTTGCTTTCTTCTCTTACAACATCATTCACACCTATTAAAGCAAGTATGTTATCTTTTTCTGCTATATAAACAATGCTATTTCCTTTTTTACTCAATTTTTGTTCTTCTTTTTGATAAGGATTTTTAATTCCAAATTTTTCTAATATTTTATAATTTCCTAAAATTAGTTTTCTACCATTTATCGTTCCAGTTATACCATATCCACTCATATTATTAAAGTCTTTTGCTTCTAAAGTTTCGATTTTATTTTCTTTTAGATACTCTTTAAATGCTTTACTAATGGGATGTGCTGATTTTATTTCAAGGCTTCCTGCTAATTGTAATAATTCTTTTACTTGCATTCTACTATGATTCATAATTTCTGCTATTTTTAGTGTTCCATAAGTTAAGGTTCCTGTTTTATCAAATACAATGGTATCTATTTTCTGTGCATTTTCTAAAATTTCACTTTTCTTAATTAAAATCCCATGATTTGCACAAACTCCTTCACTTACAACTATTGCAAGCGGGGTTGCCAATCCTAAAGCACAAGGGCAAGCCACTACTAAGATGGTAACAAATGTGTAAATAGCTGTACCTAAACTACTTCCAAAAATTAAATAAATAATAAAAGTAAGAATAGCAATTAGAATTACAGTTGGTACAAAATAGCCGCTTACTTTATCTGCTATTTTTGCAATTGGTGCTTTTGTGTTAGTTGCTTCTACAACTAGTTTTACAATTTGTGATATCGTAGAATCCTTTCCTATTTTTTCTGCTTTGTATTCCAAATAACCATCATAATTCATACTTCCGGCAACTATCTTTTCTCCTATAGTTTTATTTACAGGCTTACTTTCTCCTGTAATAAAAGATTCTTCTAGATGTGCTTTTCCTCTAATTATTTCTCCATCTACTGCAATTCTATCACCTGCATGGCTAATTACAATATCTCCTTTTTTAATTTGGTCAATTGTTACTTCTTTTTCTTCTGCATTTACTTTTATTATGGCTTTATTCGGTGTGATTTGGACTAATTTTTGAATCGCTTCTTTCGTTTTATCAGTACTTATTCCATCTAAATATCTTCCTAGTTTTATAAAAAATAGCACAATAGCTGCTGATTCAAAATATAATTCATGAACATAAGAATGATTTCCTTTTGCTATCATAGCTAAGCTATAAACACTATAAAGGAAACTGCTTAACACTCCAATGGCAACTAAAGTATCCATATTGGGAGTTTTATGAATCAAATTTTTGTATCCACTTTTTAAAATATCAAAACCATATACCATAAAAATAATTGTTAATAAGAATAATATACTGGCATAATTCATAGGATGGGTATGCATATTTAAAAAATCAAAAATAGGAAATCCTATCATATGTCCCATTGAAATATATAAAAGAATAATAGCTAATACACCAAATAGAATAAAATTTGTGTTTTTACTTTTAATTTTCTTTTCTTCCACTTTTTCATCATATAAACCTAAACTTTTAAATCCCGCTTTTTTTATAAAATTATCAATTTGTTTTCTATTTATTATTGCTTCATCATATTCAATTAGTGCATTTGCCATAACTAAATTTACACTAGCACTTATAATTCCTTCTTGTTTATTTAAATATTTTTCTAATCCATTGGAGCATGCACTACATGTCATTCCTTCAATTTTTAAGACTATTTTTTTCATACGGAAATCCTCCTAAAAAATTTTGATAGGTATATTTTTCTACTGTAACTTTTTTTCCTAAGTATTTTTCTAAATTTTTACTTACAATAATTTCTTCCTTTTGTATTTTTTTTAACTTTTTAATTTGAAACTCTAATTTAGATGCTAACGATTTATTTTCGGTTTTCCATACAGCTTCTAATCTTTTTGCCTGATGCGTAGCTGTATATTTTGCACATTTTTTGTCTTTGTCGAAATGTTCTTTCATTCTTCTTTCTATATTAACTGTAATTCCTGTATAAATCGAGTTATCTTCACATCGTAACATATATACATAATACATTTTTACCTCTATCTTTGTTTTTTATAGTTATATCATGAGAATAAAATTTTTGCAATTCTTTTTAGTTATATTAATTATTGCTTTTTTTGTTCTTCTATTTATGTTATACTATGATTGGTGATAAATTTGAAAATATTATATAAAAACACAACAAAATATAACAAATCCGTCTATTTAGAATTTTTACAATTTCATAAGAAAAAATTCGGATTTCAATATACTTTCTATACTGCTTTTATTATTGGTTTACTATTATTTTGTGTTAGCCTACAAATAAAAGTACATAATCTTACATTAGCTAGTATACTTTGCGTTGCTATTACTTGTTTTTTGCTTTGGAGATATTTACATCCTATTTCTGAGGTTAGCAAAGAATTTCATAGTAATAAAATTCAAAACGAAGAAGAATTTACTTTTCTGTTTTATGAAAAATATTTTAAAATGCAAGATACACTAAAAGAAAACAATATAAACTACTATAAATTATATAAAGTGTTTGAAACTTCTAGATTTTTTTATCTATATATTGATAAAACACATTCTATTTTATTAGATAAAGAAAACTTTTCAATTGGTTCTCCTGATGACTTTGCTAAGTTTATGCAAAAAAAATGTTGGTACAAATTCAAAAAAGAAACTAAATTTAAATAATATTTTAAAAGGTTAATCTCTATTTTATTGTTTTCAATTAATTTATATTTTTTTACTATCTGAAATAAAATAATAGAGATTAACTTTTTATTTTTCACAAATAAATGTTTGACTTTTTTGTTTTTTGTGATATAATAAGTACAAATGTTTGGTTTGTGGTGAAAAAAATGGATATAATAGATAAATTAAAAATTCTTGCAGATTCTGCAAAATATGATGCTTCTTGTAGTTCTAGTGGAAGCTCTAGAAAAAATAAAAATAGGGGAATTGGAAATGGTAATGTGTCTGGTATTTGCCATAGTTGGAGTAACGATGGTAGATGTATTTCACTTCTTAAAATATTATTTAGTAATTGTTGTATCTATGACTGCAAATATTGTATCAATCGTTGTACCAATACTGTAAGGCGTGCGACTTTTACGCCAAGAGAAGTTGCAGATTTAACGATCAACTTTTATAAGAGGAATTATATTGAAGGACTTTTTTTAAGTTCAGCCGTTATTAAATCACCTAATTATACGATGGAATTACTAATTCGTACCATCTCTATTTTAAGAAATGAATATCATTTCAATGGTTACATTCATTGTAAGACAATTCCTGGATGTAGTAAGGAATTAATTGATCCGTTAGGAAAATTAGTAGACCGAATGAGCGTAAACATTGAACTTCCTTCTCATAATAGCCTAAAATTGCTCGCTCCTCAAAAAGAAAAAGATGGAATCTTGACACCTATGACCTATATCTCAAATGGGATAAAACAAAACAAATTAGACAAAAGTAAGTTTAAAATAGATTTTGTTCCTGCTGGACAAACGACTCAGCTAATTATCGGAGCCACTCCTGAAAGTGATTTAAAAATTTTAAAGCTTTCAGAAGGACTTTATCAAAAATTGAATTTAAAAAGGGTCTATTATTCTGCCTATATCAGCATAAATAATGATAAAAATTTACCAACACTAAAATCACCTCCTCTTCTAAGAGAAAATCGATTATACCAAGCCGACTGGTTACTCCGTTTTTACGGATTTAAAGCAGATGAATTATTAGATGATTCACATCCTAACTTCAACAATATACTGGATCCTAAATGTGATTGGGCTCTTCGTCATATCGAACAATTTCCAATTGAAATTAATACGGCAGATTATTTGACTTTACTTAGAATTCCTGGCATTGGTGTTATATCTGCTAAAAAAATTATCCGTGCAAGACGTTCTTTTTATTTAGATTTTGATTCTTTAAAAAAATTAGGAGTTGTGTTAAAAAGAGCAAAATATTTTATTACCTGTAAAGGAAAATATTTTGATAAAATTTGTAAATTTAATGAATCTTTCATCGAAACAAACCTTATTTATCAAGAAAGAAATAACTTGAAGCAACCACAATTTGAACAATTATCTATTTTTGATTCTTTACAACCAACAAAGGAGGATAAAATAAAATGTCTAACTGGAAGCTTATAAACAAAACTTATTTATATGATGGAAGTTTTTATGGCTTTCTTACTATTGTTTTTGATAGTTATTTAACTAAAACTTTACCTCAAAAGATTTGCAAAAAGAATACTTATCTTTCAAATTTTTTGGATACCACCATAGAGATTGAAACAAATCTTGAAAAAGCACAAAGAATATTAAACGGAATTGAAAAAAATATCGGTTCTGATACCTTATATAATACTTATTATGCTTTTTTATCAAATGAAAAAAATAAAGAATTTAATATCCTAAAATATTTGTGTAACGGTTTTATTGTTGGTCCTAAAATAAATCATAATCTAACTACTTCTTATGTTTTTAAAGTAGTATCTATGAGAAAAAAAACTCTTTCGGAATGTCACAAATTAAAAGGACTTCTTCGATTTCAGGAACTTAGCAACAATTTATCTTATGCTTCAATTCATCCTGATAACAATATCCTAGAGCCTTTAGGACATCACTTTATAAAACGCTTTGCTTCTATGAATTTTGTCATTTGTGATAAAAATAGAGATATTTGTTTTGTTTATAATACAAAAGAATATAAGATAATCCATAGTCAAAATATTTGTATTCCTAACATTTCAGAAGATGAAAAAAAGTATCAAGAATTATGGAAGCTATTTTTTAAAACAATTTTTATTTCGGAAAGAAATAATCCTAGATGTCAAATGCAATTTATGCCAAAAAAATACTGGCAAGATTTAATTGAAAAACCTTAAAAAGGGCTGTTATTAATAGGTAACAAGCCTTTTATATTAGTGTCTTTAAAAAACAAGTTTTAAATATTCTTTAATTTTTATTGTTCTCCTCTTTTGCTTATGGTATAATAATTTAAAATTTTAGAATAATGGAGAAAAAAATGAAAAACTTTTTAATCATACTAATTATGAAAATATTTTATTTTATTTTAAAAATTTGTGGTAAAAAAGGAGGTAACCTTTTAGGAAAAATTGCTTATGACTGGAACCCAAATATCTTTAGTTACTTCAAAGTAAATTGTCCTGTTATTGCTGTAACAGCCACTAATGGTAAAACTATGACAAATAATGCAATTGCTTATACTTTAAAAATGGCTGGTAAAAAAGTTATTAGTAACACTGAAGGAAATAACATGGAAACCGGTATTCTTTCCACAATCTTAAAACATTGCACTTTAAGCGGAAAAATAAAAGCAGATTTCCTTGTATTCGAAGTAGATGAAAGTTATGTTCCTGTTATCTTTGAAGAATTTAATTTAGATACTTTAGTGGTACTTGACTTTTTCCGTGATCAATTAGATCGAAATGGTGAAGTAGAATCATTAATTCTTCGAATCAACGAATTCTTAAAAACTTATAATGGTAACTTAGTATTAAATAATGACGATCCAAATGTAGCAAGACTTGGAAAAGCCAATCCTGAAAACAATCATATTTATTATTTTAGTGTTGAAAAATATAAATATGCAAGTAAAAATATAAAAGAAGCTGGAGAAGGTAAGTTTTGTCCTTTTTGTAACAGTCGCATTGAATATCAGTACTACCAATACTCTCACATTGGTAAATTTAAATGTCCTAATTGTAGTTACGGTGAGAATGAAATTTATAAATTAGCTACTGATGTTAACTTAAAAAATCGAACCTTTAAAGTGGATGATATTCCTTATCAAATTAGATTTAATAGTATTTATAATGTTTATAACTTTGTAGCAGTTATTAGTTGTGTTAGTTTATATAACATAAATACTAAAATTATCCAAGAAGCTTTAGCCAAGTTTGTATTAAATAATGGTAGATTAGAAGAAGTTGAAATAAAAGGAGTTTCTACTATTATAAATCTAGCAAAGAACCCAACAGGAGCTAATGTTAGTCTTAGAATTTTAAATGAAGATGATGAAGAAAAAGAGCTATTATTTGTTTTAAATGATAATATAGCAGATGGACTTGATGTTTCTTGGATTTGGGATATTAACTTTGATACCTTAAACCATGTTTCTAGAATTATAACTGCTGGAACACGTGCCTATGACATTGCCATTCGAATTAAAACATCTGGCTTTGACCAAGACAAAATCGAACCTTATTTAAATTTGAATGAAGCAGTAAAAAATTTATATAAAACAAATACTAAAAAATATATTATAGCAAACTATACTTCACTACAACCTACTAGACATGCATTAGGACTTTAATCATAAAAATGAGACACAAGGGGGACAGTGGCAAAATGTCTCATTTTTATGTCAAAAAATCTAACTCTCTAATGAATCCATATTAATAGAACGATGAGACACTTTGCCACTGTCCCCCTTGTGTCTCAAAAGGAGAAATTTATGAAAGAATTAAGAATATTATATTTATACCCAGACATATTAGAATTATACGGTGATTTTGGAAATATTCAAGTATTACAATATCGTCTAGAGCAACGTGGAATTAAATCTACTGTTGTTCCTTATTCAATTGGTGACACTCATCCTGACTTTAATGATTATGACTTAGTTTTTGCAGGTGGTGGTGCTGATCAAGAACAAGGTATTTTAGCAGAAGATTTACTAAAATATAAAGATAATATAAAAAAAGCTATAAAAAATGGTGTTTTCTTTTTACTAATCTGCGGATCTTATCAGCTATTTGGAAAATACTATAAAGGTGTTGAAGGTAATATCATACCTGGATTAGAAATTTTTAATTACTATACAGAAGCTCTAGCAGATAGAAAAAAAAGATGTATTGGGAATATTGTTATAAATACTAACTTAAATGGAAAAGAAACAAAAATTATCGGTTTTGAAAATCATGGTGGCCAAACTTTTAATATTGATACTCCATTTGGAAATGTCCTTTTTGGAAATGGAAATAAGTTCGGTGATAAAACAGAAGGATTTTTTTTAGATAATGTAATTGCAACTTATTTACATGGTCCCCTTCTTTCAAAAAACCCAGAACTTACAGATTATATTATTAAACATTGTCTTGATCGAAAATATAATGATGATTTTATTTTAGAACCTTTAAATGATGAATTTGAAAAAAAATGTAGAAAACAATTGTTAGATCGATTTTTAACCAACTAAAATTATGGAGTAAGAATTCATACTTCTTACTCCATTTTATTTTCTATAAATGCATTACTCTTTGTTTAATTTCTTTTGTTTTTCCTACATTCCAGAAATTCTCTCCTAAATATCCACAAGTTCTTCTAACAACTGTCATTTTGCTATGATCCTTATTTCCACAATTTGGACATTCCCATTCATTATCTTTATTAATTAAAATTTCTCCATCAAATCCGCACTCATGGCAATAATCTGATTTTGTATTAAACTCTGCATATTGAATATTATCATAAATAAATTTAACAACCGCTTCTAATGCATCTATATTTTTACTCATGTTTGGTATTTCTATGTATGAAATACATCCTCCTGTTGATATATTTTGGAATTCGCTCTCAAATTTTAATTTTTCAAAAGCATCTATTTTCTCTCTTACATCAACATGATAAGAATTAGTATAATATCCTTTATCCGTGATGTCTTTTATCGTTCCAAATCTTTCTTTGTCAATTCTTGCAAATCGATAACATAAACTTTCTGCTGGAGTACCATACAAAGCAAAACCGATGTTAGTTTCTTTTTTCCATTTTTGAGTTGCTTCTTTTAAGCGTTTCATAACTTTAAGTGCAAATTCACGTCCTTTTGGTTCTGTTTGAGATACACCTGTCATTAGCTTAGTTACTTCATAAATACCAATATATCCAAGTGATATTGTAGAATATCCACCATACAATAATTTATCTATTTTTTCACCTTTTTTTAGTCTTGCTAAAGCTCCATATTGCCAGTGAATTGGACTAATATCTGAATGAGTACCAAGTAAGGCATAATGTCTGCACATCAATGCTTCTTTACAAAGTTCTAATCTTTCATCTAATAACTTCCAGAATTTTTCCTCATCACCATCTGCTACAATTCCAACTTGTGGTAAATTAATACTTACTACACCTTGATTAAATCTTCCTTCAAATTTGTAATTTCCATTTTCATCTTTCCATGGTGATAAGAAACTTCTACATCCCATTGGACTAAATACATTTCCTTCATAGTTTTCACGCATTTTCTTAGCAGAAATATAATCTGGATACATTCTCTTAGAAGAACATTTAACAGCAAGTTTCGTTAAGTAATCATATTCTCCACCTTTTAGACTATTGAATTCATCTAATACATATACTAATTTTGGAAATGCTGGCGTAACATATACCCCTTTTTCATTTTTGATTCCTTCGTATCTTTGTCTTAAAACTTCTTCTATAATCATTGCATTTTCTTTGATATATGGATCATCTTTTTCTAGATGTAAAAATAGTGTTACGAATGGAGATTGTCCATTTGTTGTCATTAATGTGTTAATTTGATATTGAATTGTTTGTACCCCTGCTTTTAATTCTGTTTTTAATCTATCTTGTACCATGTCCTCTATGATATTTTCATCTATTTTTCCAGCATATTTTTCTTCTAATTGTTTTTTGAATTTATTATAACTCTTTCTTAAGTATTTTCCTAAATGAATCATATCAACAGATTGTCCACCATATTGATTACTTGCAACAGCAGCAATAATTTGTGTTGTTACCGTACATGCTACTTGAAAACTTTTTGGTGATTCAATCATTTTTCCATTCATAACAGTTCCATTGTCCAACATATTTCCAATATCAATTAAACAACAGTTAAAAATTGGTTGAATAAAATAATCGGCGTCGTGGAAATGTAAAATTCCTTCTTCATGTGCTTTTGAAATTTTTTCTGGTAATAACATTCTTTTTGTTAAATCTCTTGAAACTTCTCCTGCAATATAATCTCTTTGAGTAGAAGCCAGTAAAGTATTTTTATTTGAATTTTCTTCTGCTAATTCTTTATTTTCATTTCGAATCAATCCAAGTATTGACTCATCTGTTGTATTTTGTTTTCTAACTAATGCTCTTGTATAACGATATACGATATACTTTTTAGCTAATTCATATTTTTGAATTTCCATTAATTTTTCTTCTATAATATCTTGAATATCTTCTACTAAAATTCTTTTTTTACCTAATTCCTCTATATAATTAATAATTTCCTTAATTTCTTCTTTGGTCGCTCTTTCTTTTGGTTTTACTTCTTTATTTGCCTTATCAATTGCTATTCTAATTTTTTCTCTATCGTAATCTACTGCTCTTCCGTCTCTTTTGATAACTTTCATCTTACATTTCCTCCTCAACTTTATTATGGCTTTATTATATACTAAGAATTTTCTTTTTCTGTTGCAAAAGCAACAAATTATTAAAATTTCATTTTATAAATTTTCAATCGAGCTTTGTTGTAAGATTTTGTCGTTTGTTACAGTTATATTACAAATTCGTTACAAGATTATGTATTCTTTTTATTTTTCTGTTGCAATTGCAATACAAATCTTGTATAATAGAATTATCTTATTAGAAAGGGACTGTAACAAGCAATGAATAACAATTTTAATATTGATAATTTTATTCGAGACTTTCAATCCAGCTGTCATAAAGTAACTAAAAAAACATTTAATAAAAATGAATTAATTACAAGTTATATAAAAAACAGAAATCAGTTTTGTATATTAATAGCAGGTAATGCCGATTTAGTTCGTTACGATTTAAATGGAAATCGAACTATAATTGAACATTTCTCTAAAAATGATATATTTGGTGAAGTATTTTATAGCGTAACAACTAATAACGAACTTATCGTAGAAGCCCGAGAAAAATGTGAAGTACTAATCTATCTTTATGATGATATACATAATAAATGTAGGAATAATTGTAAGTTCCACCAAATATTGTCGGAAAGTTTACCTGAATTAATCTTGAGTAAGGTAACGAAACTAAATACACGAGTTGAACTTTTAACCAAAAGATCCACTCGTGATAAATTACTTGGCTATTTTTCTTTACTTTCAACTAAAACTTTAAGCAAAACTCTTTTTCTACCTTTTTCCTTAACTGATTTAGCAGATTATTTAAGTGTCGATCGAAGTGCTATGATGAGAGAGTTAAAACTTTTAAAAGATGATGGCTTTATTGAAAAAAATGGCAATACAATTACTTTGTTATATAAATAATTTTTCTCTTTAAAATACACTAGAATATTAAACGCTCCAATAATATTCTAGTGTATTTTATGTATCTATTTTACTTATCAATATTTATGATAAACCTATTATATCATTTTGCTCAACCTTTTAATTAACTCTTCTAACATAATATTTTCTTCTTCTCCTGTCTTCATGTTCTTCATTTTGCATACATTACTTTTAATTTCATCCTCTCCTATTATAATAACATAAGGAATTTCTAATTTATCTGCATATTTAAATTTGGCTTTTAATTTTTTATCGTTTAAATAAATTTCTGTTTTAATTCCTTTTTCTCTTAACTTAGTTGCTAAATTAATTGGAACACTTAAATCTTTAACCATTGGTATAATTAAAACATCAGAAACTGATTTTTTATCTGCTTTTATTAAATTTAATTCATTTAATTTATAAAATAAGCGAGTTAATCCAATTGATACACCTACTCCAGGCAATTTTTTATCTGTATAGTATTCAGCTAGATTTTCATATCTTCCCCCTGAACATACACTTCCAAGCTCTCTATAATCATTTAAAAAAGTTTCATATACTGTTCCAGTATAGTAATCCAAACCTCTTGCAATTGTTAAATCTACTTTAAAATTTTCTTCTGGAACACTAAATATTCTCATATTTTTTATTACATATTCTAATTCTTCTATACCTTTTATAAAAATTTCATTTTGTATCCCTAATTGTTTTAATTTTTCTATTTTTTCATCTGAAGTTCCTTCTATTTCTATAAAATTAATGATATTGGTAATTGCTTTTTCTAAAACTCCTATTTTATTTAATTCTGCTTGGACCACTTCTTTACCAATTTTATCTATTTTATCAATTATTCTTAATACTTCCACAGATTTTTCTTTTTGCCCTAAACTTTCAAATAATCCATTTAATATTTTTCTATTGTTTATTCTAATTGTAAAATCATTAAATCCTAAACTTTTAAATATCATATAAATTACACTTGGTAATTCTGCATCATTAATTAAATCTAGTTTTCCATCACCTATAATATCTATATCACATTGATAGAATTCACGAAATCTACCTTTTTGTGTTCTTTCTCCTCGATAAACTTTACCAATTTGATATCTTCTAAATGGAAAACTTAAATTTCCATAGTTTTTTGCTACATATTTTGAAAGTGGCACGGTTAAATCAAAGCGTAATGATAAGTCATGATTTCCTTTATCAAATCGATAAATTTGTTTTTCCGTTTCTCCACCTGCTTTAGCAAGTAATACTTCTGATAATTCTATTACTGGCGTATCTAATGGAAGAAACCCAAATTTTTTATAAGTATCTTCTATTGTTTCCTTCATTTGATTAAACAAGATTTGTTCATTTGGTAATAATTCCATAAATCCTGATAATGTTCTTGGTTCTGTTCTTGCCATATTTTTCCTTCCTTTCTATCGTAGTTTTATTCTATCATAAAAAACATTGAAATATCAAATTTATATTAATTTTGGTTTTAATTCTAAATATATTGGTTTTTCATCTTTAATTCTAGTACTTACTCCATGTCCCGGATATACAATTATTTCATCTGGTAAGGCCATTAATTTATTTGTAATTGAATCCATAATTTTTTCTAAACTAGCTGTTGGCACATCGGTTCTACCCCAAGTTCCTCTAAATAAAGTATCTCCCGAAAACAAACATTTCTGTTCTTCACAATAAAGAGAAGTACTTCCTTTGGTATGTCCTGGTGTATGAATTACTTTAAATTCTAAATTTCCTAAATGAATTAAATCTCCATCATCTATTCTAGAATCTGCTTCTAGTTCTATTTTCTCTTCTCGAATATATGGTGTTAAATTAATTGTTGCATTATTTAATCCTTCTGCATCTTCTCTATGAATCAAAATTTTTCCTCCAGCTCTTTTTTTAAGTTCTGTCACACCAAAAATATGATCTCCATGACAATGTGTTAAATAAATGTATTTTAGTTTTCCCCCTAATATTTGAATCATTTCCTCTAGCTTATCCACATCACCTGCCGGATCAATCACCATAAGTTCCTTCGATTCTTCATCAAACACTATGTAACAATTAGTTGGATCTCCTATCCAAGTATCTATCTTTCGTTCTTTTAATATCATTTCTGCATTCCTTTCTTCCTTTAGATATTATCTTAAAAGGAACTTTATTTCTTTCTTCTTACTTCATATACACTATCCACTTTTCGAATTACTTTAAGTGCTTTGTTCAATTCTTCTAGATTTTCTACCTCTAATGTCAAATCAATAATGGCAATCCTCTCTTTGGTCGTTTTGGTATTAACTCCTAATAACTTTGCTTTCGTTGTTCCAATTTCTTTTAATACATCTACTAATAAGCCTACTCTGTCATTAGAATTAATTTCTATATCTGCTTGGTAAGAATTTTTATCTTCATGATACCATTCTACATCAATCATTCTGTTCTCTTCTGATAATAAATCTTTAACATTTGTGCAATCTTTCCTATGAACCGATACACCTCTTCCTTTTGTAATATATCCTATAATTTCATCTCCTGGAAGTGGATTACAACATTTTGAAAGTTTTACTAAACAATTATCAATTCCTTTTACAATCACTCCTGAATTAGAAGGTTTCGTCTTCTTATTTTTTTCTTTTGCTAATTCTTGAATTTTTTCTTCTATGTTTTCTTCTTGATGTTCTTTTCTATATTCTTGTAACATTCTAGCTATTATTTTTACGGGAGAGTTCGCTCCAAATCCAACCGCTGCATACATTTCATCTAAATTTTTATATTTATATTTTTCCAACATTGGATCTAAATATTCCAACTTAAATAAATCTGAATATGAAAATCCAATTCTTTTTAATTCTTTTTCAATTAATTCTTTTCCTTTTTCAATATTTTCTGTTTTTTGTGCTTTTTTAAACCAATTTTTTATTTTATTTTTTGCACTTGAACTTTTTATAAATTTTAGCCAATCTCTACTTGGACCTTTTGAATTATCCGATGTTATAATTTCTATAATATCTCCACTATTTAATGGTGTAATAATTGGCATCATTTTACTATTAATTTTACATCCTGTCATATGATGACCAATTTCAGCATGTATACTATAAGCAAAATCAATTGGAGTTGCTCCTCTTGGAAGAACTTTTATAGCACCTTTTGGGGTAAATACATATACTTCATCTTCAAATAACTCCGTTTTTAGTGTGTCTAAAAATTCTTGTGGATCTTGCATTTCCTTTTGCCATTCTAAAGTTTCACGAAGCCATGCTAATTTATCTTCTTCTACTTTTACAGCTTGTTTCTTTCCAAAATAACTAGCTTCCTTATAAGCCCAATGAGCTGCAATACCATATTCTGCAATTCTGTGCATTTCCCAAGTACGAATTTGTACTTCAAAAGGTGTTCCTTTCTCTCCTAGAAGTGTGGTATGAATCGATTGATACATATTCGGTTTTGGAACCGCAATATAATCTTTAAATCGTCCTGGCATTGGACTATATAGTTCATGTACCACTCCTAAAGCTGCATAACAATCTTTTACAGAATTTACTAAAATTCTAAGAGCAAATAAATCATATATCTGGTCTAACGTTTTATTATCTCTTTTCATTTTTCTATAAATACTATATAAATGTTTAGCCCTTCCTGTTACTTCTGCTTCAATTCTTTGTTTTTTTAAAGCAACTCTTATATCACCCATAATTTTTTCAATGAATTTTAATCTTTCATCTCTTTTTTTATTAATTCCTTCTACTAATTCATGATATTCTTCTGGATATAAATATTTAAATGCTAAGTCTTCTAATTCCCATTTTAAAGAATATAATCCTAATCGATTAGCAAGTGGTGCGTACAATTCCATTGTCTCTTTGGCATTTGCAATTTGTCTATCTCTTTTTAAATATTTTAATGTTCTCATATTATGAAGTCTATCTGCTAATTTGATAATAATAACTCTGATATCTTTTCCCATAGCAAGAAACATTTTTCTGTAATCTTCTACTTGCTGCTCCTCTACCGAAGTAAACATCATACTACTAAGTTTAGTAACACCTGCTACTAACTCTGCAATTTCTTCTCCAAATTCCTTTTTAATATCTTCTTCTGTTACTTCTGTATCTTCTACTACATCGTGTAAAAGAGCAGCACAAATAGTACCATCATCTAGCCCAATTTCTGCTAAAATATAGGCCACATTAAGAGGATGAATGATGTAAGGTTCTCCTGATTTTCTACATTGATTTCCATGATGATCAAAAGCATACTGATATGCTTTTAAAATTAACTTACTATCTACTCTTCTTGCATGTTGTCTTCTCTTGGTTATTACTTCTTGAATTGTTATTTCTTTTGTTTCTTGCATATTATCACTTTCCTTTTATTATTTATTTTTTATGTAAAATGTAATATGATTAATTTGTCAGAATATTTATTTTAGTTCAAAGTATATTGAACTATATCTGATATTGGTCATCTTTATGATAGCATTTAGTGTTATTTGTATTAGTAAGCTTTGGAATTTAGGATAGTCTAATTTTGTTTTTTGCTATAATATCCATTATCCTTGGTATAATATCCATATACTTACAGTTCTATTATATAGATCTCATTATATCTTTCATATTAATCTGTAAATTGTCTGCGCCATTAAATGTATTAATTTCTAGCATACCTGCCACATCAATTTTGTCTCCAATTCTATATTCTTCTGCCAAGTATCCCATATTAAATCCTATTGCATTTATTATATAATTGTTATCTTTTAAAGTTAATTTTAAATGTTTTCCTTCTGACAAAGCCCTAATCGAATCTATTTTTAAATTTTTAAAAGCAAATATTGGCATCTTATTTGCCTCACCAAATGGTTCTAAGTTTTTCAAGCTTTCTACCATTTCTTTATTTAAATCGCTTAATCCTATTTTTGCATCAATATTAATAATTGGCATAATTTCATCAATTTTATTTTCTGTTGCTATTTTTTCAAACTCTTGTTTAAAATCTTCTAATTTTTCTTTTTTTATAGTAATACCAACTGCCATACTATGTCCACCAAATTTTTCAATGGTGTCTGAACATTTCGTTAAAGCTTCATGTAAGTCGAATCCAGGTATACTCCTACCTGAGCCTTTTCCAACTTCATCTTCTTCAAAACTTAGTAGTATACTTGGTTTGAAATACATATCTGTAATTTTCGAAGAAACAATTCCAATGACTCCATGATGCCAATTTTTTCCTCCAACAATAATCGCTTTTTTTTCATTCAAATGCTCTGTCTCTATTATTTTTATAGCACTTTCAAATATTGCCTTTTCGGTTTCTTGTCTTTGACGATTATGTTCATTTAGCTTTTTTGTTAAATCATTTACTTTCTGAATATTAGATGACAAAAATAATTCCAATGCTTCTTCTGCTTTTCCCATTCTTCCACAAGCATTAATTCTAGGCGCCACTCCAAAAGATATGGTATTCGAATCAATTTGAGTATACCCAGATGAATGTATAATTGATCTTAATCCTATATTCTTAGTTTGGTTTACAAGCATTAATCCTAATTTAGCTATTACTCTATTTTCGTCTACTAAAGGGACAATATCTGATATCGTTCCAACACATACAATATCTAGATATTTCAAATAAGCTTCCTCTTTTAAACCTAGCTTTATTCCTAATGCTTGAATTAGTTTAAAAACTACTCCTACTCCTGCTAATTCTCGGAAAGGATATTTACTATCTTTTCTTTTATTATCGATAACAGCTAGTGCTTTTGGTAATTCATTTCCCGCTTCATGATGATCCGTTACTATTGTTTCAATTCCTAATGAATTTGCATAAGCTATTTCGTCGATAGCAGATATTCCACAGTCTACTGTAATCATTAAATCACATCCATTTTGTGAAATTTGATCAATAGCTTCTTTATTTAGTCCATACCCTTCCTCCAAACGATTTGGTATATAAACAGATGCTTCTAATCCAATATCTTTTAAAAAACTTTTTAAAACTGTTATACTCGTTATTCCATCTACATCATAATCTCCATAGATTGTAATTTCTTCTTTATTTTTTACAGCTTCTATTATTCTTTCTACGGCAATTTCCATATCTGTTATTAGAAAGGGATTATAAAAATCTGCTCTTGTTGGATTTAAAAATAATCTAATTTCTTCTTCTTTTAGTATATTCCTATTTACTAATACAGTCGCTAGTAGTTCATTTATTTGATATTTGTTCTTTATTTGTTGGACTTTTTCCTTATTTGTCTCATAGATTTTCCATTTTTTATTCATTTTCCTCTCCTAAAATCTAATTTTTCCTTATTGTATAACATTTTATGTCTTTTTTAAAGAGTTTTCGCATAATTTGTTATATTTTTATTTCTAGATAAAAATACAACTATTTAATAAATTTTAAATAGTTGTATTCTTTGTAAATAACTCTAGTTTTCAAATTCTTTATACTTAAAAAATTGTTAAAACCTTTTCCTATCATACTTTAATATTTCTATTTTAAGTCCTTATACACCCATAATAGAGAATCCATTGTCCACATGAATGATCTCTCCTGTGATAGCACTTGACATATTACTAAATAAAAATGATGTTGCATTTCCTACTTGCTCTGTCGTAACATTTTGATGTAATGGTGCTTTTTTTTCTACTACATCTAGAACAGAACCAAAATCTTTAATTCCTTTTGCTGACAAAGTTTTAATTGGTCCTGCTGATATTCCATTAATTCTATATCCTTCTTTTCCTAAATCTTTCGCTAAATATTTTATACTGGTTTCTAATGCTGCCTTAGCAACACCCATAACATTATATCCTTCCACTACTTTTTCTGAGCCATAATAAGTATAGGCTACAATACTTGCTCCTTCTTTTAACATTTCTTTCTCTTTTGCCATTCTTATAATAGCTAATAAAGAATAACTACTAACATCTTGTGCATGACTATATCCCTCTCTTGAAGTTAAAATAAAATCATTTCTTAAATCTTCTGAATACGCATGAGCAATTGCATGTAAAATACCATCTACTTTTCCATGTTGTTTTTTTATTTCTTCTAAACATTTCTCAATATTTTCATCTACAGCTACATCTCCTAATACATACACACTTGAACCTGGCAAATCTTGTAATAAAGTTTTTACTTTTTCTAAATTTTCTTCTGCACAAGTACAAATCACTTCTGCCCCTTGTTCATAAGCAGACTTAGCCGCTCCCCAAGCAATACTCCATTTATTTCTTACTCCCATAATCACTACTTTTTTTTCTTTTAAAATCATTTTCTTCTTTTCCTCCTATTTTAAATTTATTTTTTAATAATCTATTTTATAAAACATTATATAATTCTATACTTTTGATATCTTTGTTCTAATAACTCTTCTTCTGATAATTTTTTTAATTTTCTAATTGCTTGTATTAAATATTTTTTTATACTTTTCGTAATATTATCAAAGTCATTTTGTGCTCCTTTTTCTGGTTCTGTTATTATCTTATCGATGATTCCTAATTTTTTTAAATCTTTTGCTGTAATTTTCATGGTCTCTGCTGCTTCTTTCGCTTTACTAGAATCTTTATATAAGATACTAGCAAATCCCTCTGGAGATAAAATAGAATAAATAGCATTTTCTAGCATAACGACTTTATCCCCAACCCCAATTGCTAAAGCTCCTCCGCTTGAACCTTCTCCAATTATAATACAGATAATAGGAACTTTTAAGCTTGACATTTCCATAATATTTTTTGCAATTGCTTCTCCTTGTCCTCTTTCTTCAGCTCCCATTCCGGGATAAGCTCCTGGTGTATCTATAAAAGTTATAATCGGTCTTTTAAATTTTTCTGCTTGTTTCATAAGTCTTAAAGCTTTTCTATACCCTTCTGGCTGTGGCATACCAAAATTTCTTTCCATATTTTCTTTTACATTTTTTCCTTTCTGCTCTCCAATAACTGTTACTGCCATTTCGTTTAATGTAGCAATTCCACCAATAATTGCTTTATCATCACCAAAATTTCTATCACCATGTAATTCTATAAAATCTTCAAATATTGCATCTATATAATCTGAAGCTTTTGGTCTTTCTAATTCTCTTGCTAAAGTGACTCTTTCCCAGGCAGTTATTTTTGTTTGTTTTTTCAATGTTTTCACTTCCTTATTTTTTTGTTCTTTAACCGTAATTAATTTTTACGACTTTTTATTTAGTCTTATCAATTTTGCAATGGTTGTTTTCATATCTTTTCTCTCTACAATTTTATCAATAAACCCATGTTCTAATAAAAATTCGGAACTTTGAAATCCTTTTGGTAATTTTTGTTTTATTGTTTGTTCTATAACTCTTGGTCCTGCAAAACCAATTAATGCCTTTGGTTCTGCTAAAATAATATCTCCTAGACTTGCAAAACTTGCTGTTACCCCTCCTGTTGTTGGATCTGTTAAAACGGATATATATAAGTTTCCAGCTTTGTTTAATTTTGCTATTGCTGAAGAAGTTTTTGCCATTTGCATTAAAGAAACAATTCCCTCTTGCATTCTTGCTCCTCCAGATACACAAAACATAACAAATGGTAATTGTTTTTTTATTGCTGTTTCAACTGCTAGTGTAATTCTTTCTCCTACTGCTGAACCCATGCTCCCCATTAAAAAATTGCCGTCCATTACTCCTAAAACTACTTTTTCTCCTTCTATTTCACAAATACCACATTTTACAGCTTCTTCTATTTTTGTTTTTTCTTTTAATAATTCTACTTTTTTTAAATATCCTTCAAATTGTAGAGGATTTTCTGTTACAATTTCTTTTCCTATTTCCTGAAAGGTTCCCTCATCTACTATTTGTTTAATTCTTCTTCTTGCAGATAATCTAAAGTGTTTTCCACAGTTCGGACAAACACTTAAATTTTTATGTAATTCTTCTTTATAAATAATTTCTTTGCATGCATCACATTTCACCCATTTTCCAATCATTCGATCTGATGCTTTTTTATTTTTTATTCTTCCGCACTTCCGCTCCGTTAATTTTTTTTACTTTATCTATAATCAAGGTGCTTCCTCCCTTCTTGCTTTTTGTTATTATATCTTTTATTTCTTTATTTTTCAATTAGGATAAGTGGTCAAAATTTTCTGTCACTTTTTAAAAAATTTGTCTTTTTTTACTTTACTTTCTTCTAGTTTTAGTATAAGATATATTAGAAATAAAAGAGATTACATAGGAGGACAAAATGCCAAAAGAAACAAAAGAACTAAAAAAAGAAACTATTAAAAGTAGTACTAAAAAAACTTCTACTACCAAAAAGACAACAACTAAAAAAACGCCAACAAAAAAGATGACTACTAAGAAAAAAGCTACTAACGCAAAGAAAGCAACTAAAAAGAAGCCTACTACTACTAAAAAAACTACAACAAAAAAATTAGCAAAAACAGTAAAGAAAGCTGTAGAAATTGTAGAATATTATGACCTACCCTACCGATACAATCAAACGGTTGTAAAAATTTTAGCGCAAACTCCAACTAATTTATTTATTTATTGGGATATTTCAGATGAAGATAGAAAAACTTTAAAAAAGCAATATGGAGAAAATTTCTTTGAAATAACAAAACCAATTTTAATTGTTTATAATGATACCTTAGGTTATCATTTTGAAGTTGAAATAAATGATTTCGCTAATAGCTGGTATCTACATGTTCCAGATAGTAAATGTGATTATCGAATAGAACTTGGTCGACGTCCGATTCAAAAAAAAGAAAAATTAAATAAAGATTATTTTTATATTTCTACTTCAA
Organism: uncultured Clostridia bacterium; assembly: GCA_947631335.1. Classification (GTDB taxonomy): domain Bacteria; phylum Bacillota; class Clostridia; order TANB77; family CAG-508; genus CAG-269. The sequence goes on along the minus strand of CANRKZ010000004.1, from coordinate 14,813 downwards.
ATAACATCGAATCTCCAAATGATAAAATCCTTTTTGATTCAAATCAAAAAAGAATTTACTTTAGAGATATAAAAACTGGTATTGAAACTGAAAAATCAATCTATACGATGTCCTTTATGAGAAATATGGGAAAAATTTATAATCTATATGATTTATATAAAGATATTTATAAGAATGAAAATATAGAGGGAATTTATGATTTATCAAATCCTTCTTCTTAAATAAATTATTTATGAATATTTTAAAATCATTAAAACAATTTTTAACAATTTAATGAGACATTTTTGATATGTCTACAGTGTATAAACAAAGGAGAACTATCATGCAGAAAACAAAAGGATATGTAAGTTTTGTGCTTCATGCTCATCTTCCCTTTATTCATCATCCAGAAAGTGATGACTATTTAGAAGAATCTTGGTTATATGAAGCAATTTCGGAAACCTATATTCCATTACTAACTAATTTTCAAAAATTAGTAGATGAAGGCGTTAATTTTCGAATTACCATGTCTATGACGCCTCCTCTACTTTCTATGTTAGATAATAAATTATTACAAAAAAAATATATAAAATATTTAAAAAAGTTAATCGAATTATCTGAGAAAGAAATAAAAAGAACAGCTAAAGATGAAAGGCTTAACAAACTTTCTCATTATTATTTCGATCGTTATTCAAATGATTTACACTTATTTAAAGATGTTTATAAATGTGATTTAATTTCAGCTTTTAAATATTTCCAAGATATTGGTGTATTAGAAATTATCACTTGCCGGAGCAACTCATGGATATTTTCCTATTCTATATATAAATGAAAAAATGGTAAAAGCTCAAATTGCAGTGGGTGTTCAAACCTATGAAAAATATTTCGGAAGAAAGCCTCGTGGTATTTGGCTTCCTGAATGTGGATACGTTCCTGAAGCTGATAAATATTTAAAAGAATTTGGAATTGATTATATTATTACAGAAACACATGGTATTCTTTATGCTAACCCTACTCCTGTTTATGGTACTTTTGCTCCTATTGTTTCTCCAGAAGGAGTGATTGCTTTTGGCCGTGATATAGAATCTTCCAGACAAGTTTGGAGTTCGATTAATGGTTATCCAGGAGACTTTAATTATCGAGAATTTTATCGTGATATTGGTTATGAAGCTGATTATGATTATATTAAACCTTATATTGCGCATAATGGAGTTCGTGTTCATACTGGAATTAAATATTATCGAATTACAGGGAAAACAGAGTTTAAAGATTATTATAATTTACAATGGGCAAAAGATTCTGCTGAAAAACAAGCTGGTCACTTTTTAGATTCAAGAACAAATCAAATCAACCATATTTCTGAATATATGGATACTCCTCCTATCATTTTATGTCCTTATGATGCTGAACTTTATGGTCATTGGTGGTATGAAGGCCCTTATTGGTTATATATTTTATTTAAAAAAATTTATTATGATGATTGTAACTTTGAATTAATAACACCTTCTGAATACATTGATAAATATCCTTCTATGCAAATTTCTTCTCCTTGCCGTTCTAGTTGGGGAGCAAATGGTTATAGCGAAGTGTGGTTAAATCCAAGTAATGATTACGTGCATAGACATTTACATGTTGCTGGAGATAGAATGTGTGAATTAGCTAATCTATTTCCTAATGAAAAGGGATTAAAGAAAAAGGCTTTAAATCAGTGTGCTAGAGAACTTTTACTTGCGCAAAGCAGTGATTGGTTATTTATTATTACAAACGGAACTATGGTAGATTACGCAAAAAAAAGAATCAAAGACCATATTGGAAGATTCACTAAATTATATTATCAGATCAAAGAAAATAAAATTGATGAAGATTTCTTAAAAGATATTTCTAAAAAAGATTGTGTTTTTCCTGATATTGACTATAAAATATATCTATAAATAAAAAAATACAACGAAAATATTCTCGTTGTATTTTTTATTTTCTTCATTATTTAGGACAATTTTCGTATTGATAAAATTAGCATAATATAGTGTATAAGTTTTTAACATTTAGTAGATACTATTTTTATTAGAAGGGAGTTTTTTTAATGAAGTCATTATGTATTAAAACTAATCATCCAGATTTACTTCAATATCTACTAAATGAATTAAATCATATAGACTTAGAACAAGTTTGTTTTTCTTATAGTCAATTTAAACATTATAAAAATATAATTATACATTATGTTGGTAATGATACCCAGCTATTTTTAAATAAAATAAGTAGTATTTTATCCCTACTAGTAATAGATGAAATGGAAGAATTTTTTTTAAAAAACATTCTGATTCGAAATTATTTTTACTTTGATTCTGAAGAAAGAAATCAAATCTTAAATTTATGTTTTGACATTAACGCAAATGATTTTTCAGTTATTTTTGATAAAAAATTTCGAATCCTTTTTGATTGTTTTCATGATTTTCTTTTAGAAAATAAATCATTAGTGTTACAAGGATTTATTAATTTTAGAATAAATCCCTATTTAGAAATTCTAGACAATATTGTTAATGAAGCTGTCAATCAATTTATTATTGAAAAAGAATATACTGAATTTATTTCTCTGTTGAAATTATATATTAATTCTCAGCCTTCTACTTGTGAAATGGTTCATATGATTTATTCTAGCTCGGAATCTATTCTATTAGATGCTAACAAAGAAATTATTACAATTTCTAATGATCGTTTTAAAGCAAAATACTTAAGTGATATTACTTTTTCATCAAATGATTATACATTAAATTCTTTGTTAACATTACTTCCTAAAAAAATATATATCCATCTTATTAATTGCAATACAGATGAATTTATTCATACAATACAATCTGTATTTGAAAATAGAATTCATATTTGTAAAGATTGTAATATTTGTAAACTTTATAAACATTCTATCAAAACTAAAAATCCCAATACCATTTAATTAAAACGTATTGGGATTTTTTATTTAATTTAAAGAATTAATTGTTTCTTGTAATCCTGGTAATAAAGCATCTACTAGTTCTTCATTTGATACTATCTTCCATTTTTTATTCTCTTTTACAAGTTGTATTGTTTTTGTTGCAGTTGTTGTTTGAACTTCTTCGTTTTTAAGTTCTTCCTCAAAATATTTTTCCATATTTTGTTCTATTGAATTTCCTTCTAAAATTGCTCTAAAGTCTTCCATTACTTTTTTCATACAATTTGACATAATCGTTTGAAAATCTTTATTGGTTACTTCTAATTCTACAGTTGCTTTCTCATTTTCTTTTGTTATTTTTGTAATTTTCCAAGCAATTTTATCAAAAAGTAATTTTTTTGTTTCCATATTAAATTGTTCTTCTTCTAATAATCCTTCTCCTGTCATAAATTCTTGAGCTTTTTCGAAATCTCCTGCTTTTAGATTTGTTAAAAATCCATCTATTGATTTTTTAGGATCACTTGAGGTTACTATCATAAAGGTTAATAAAGCTACTATTATTAATACTGCTATAACTGTTATTGAACTTACGATCCACTTAGTTTTTTTTGTATTATTTTTTATTTTTTTAGTTTTACCCGTCTTTACTTCAAATTTTTTATTGTCTGTTTTTGGAGTTTTTACTTCCTCTTTTTTTGCTTTAACTTCTTCTTTCTTATTTTCTTTTGTTTTTTCTGCTTTTACTTCTTCTTTCTTATTTTCTTTTGCTTTTTCTACTTTTACTTCTTCTTTCTTGTTTTCTTTTAATTCTTCCTTTTTTTCAGCCATATAAATCCTCTCCTTTTACTATTTATATATCTTTTTTGATTATATATTAACTTATCTTTTTTTGCAACATTTTTTGACATTTTTATAAATCATTTCTTAATAAATTTTAGATTATCTAGTATAAACTTATATTGAATTATCTATTTTTAAAGACTTAAATTAATTCCTTGGGCCACAATATCTTTCATATTTTCAATTAAATCATCAATTTCTTTTGGTGTAACAATTAAATTATAATCTTGAGGTATTAAAGCTTCTTTTATTTCTTCATAATTGTCTTCTTCTTTTAATTGATTTAAATAATCATTTGATTTTGCCTCATCTTGTAACTTTTGAATCAACAAATCTAAACTATCATTTACTAGAACTGCCGTTTCTACTACTGTTGGAATTCCAATTGCTACAACAGGAATTCCTAGTGTCTTTTTACTAATTTCACTTCTTGTATTGCCAACACCTGCTCCTGGTACAATTCCTGTATCTGATATTTGTACAGTACTACTAATTCTTTCAATACTTCTAGAAGCTAATGCATCAATTACAATAACTAATTTAGGATTTATATTATCTACAATTCCTTTTAAAATCTCTACTGTCTCAATTCCTGTAGTACCTAACACTCCTGGGGATATCGCACTTACCATTCTAGTACCTTCTTCTACATATTGTGGTAAATAATTAATGATATGTCTTGTTACTTCTATTTCATTAATGACCTTTGGACCTAAACTATCGGGTGTAACATAAATATTTCCAAGCCCAACTACTAATACTTCTCCTTGGCTATCTATATGCATATCAATTACTTTTTTTAATTCATTAGACAATATTTCTGACGCTTTTGTAATCTCTTCTTCTTGTGCAATTTTTAGTTTTTTGACATCAATCGTAATATAATTACCAATTGGTTTTCCAATTGCTTTTTCTCCGTTTTCATTTGTAATTTTTACTCTTTCTACTTTTATATTTTCGTTAACTTCTTCTTTTGTACTTTCGATTCCGTCTATTTCATTACTTAAATTGTTTGCCTTTTGATAAAGATCTCTTCTTTCAGATGCCAAATCTGTTCTAAAATTATACATTTTAATTACCTCCTATTTTTCTATTATTGTTCTATAAAATAGGCTTTTTTATACAAAAAAATGATATACATTTGTACATCATTTTTTCTGTTTATCTTTACTTTATTTTTTTATTTCTAGTTTTCTAAATATTTCTTTAAAAATTTACCTGTATAACTTCTTTCATTTTTACAAATCTGTTCTGGAGTTCCAATAGCAATGACTTCTCCACCACCATCTCCTCCTTCTGGTCCTAAATCAATAATATGATCACAGGTTTTGATTAAATCTAAATTATGTTCAATTACAATAATTGTATTTCCTGTGTCTACCAATCTTTGTAAAATATTAACTAATCTATGAACATCTGCAATATGCAATCCTGTTGTTGGTTCGTCTAAAATATACAGAGTTTTTCCAGTTGCTCTTTTTGATAACTCGGTAGCAAGTTTTACTCTTTGTGCCTCTCCCCCTGATAAAGTGGTAGAAGGTTGCCCGCAATTTTATATAACCGAAGTCCTACATCATATAGAGTTTGCATTTTTTGCTTAATTTTTGGTATTTTATCAAAGAATGTTAAGGCTTCTTCTACTGTCATATCTAATACATCCGCTATATTTTTTCCTTTGTATTTTACTTCTAGAGTTTCTCTATTATACCTTTTTCCCTTACATACTTCACAAGGTACATATATATCTGGTAAAAAATGCATTTCAATTTTGTGAACACCATCCCCATTGCAACTTTCACATCTTCCACCTGCTACATTAAAGCTAAATCTTCCTTTTTGATATCCTCTAATTTTTGCTTCTTCTGTTTGTGCGAAAATTTCTCGTATTAAATCAAAAACTCCTGTATAAGTTGCTGGATTAGAACGTGGTGTTCTTCCAATTGGAGATTGATCAATATTAATAATTTTATCAATATATTGTAATCCTTTTACAGCTTTACATTTACCAGGTTTTTCATTAGAACCATTTAATTCTTTTGCAATTGTCTTATATAAAACTTCATTGACTAAAGTTGATTTTCCGAGAACCTGATACTCCTGTTACACAGTTAAATACACCGAGTGGAAATTTTACACTAATGTTTTTTAAATTATTTTCTATTGCTCCTTGTATTTCTATTACTTTTGTTTTTTGATGTTTTCTTCTTTTTTTTGGAACTTGTATTTTCTTTCTTCCACTTAAATATTGTCCTGTAATAGAATTTTTCACTCGTTTTACCTCTTCTGCCGTTCCGTTGTGCCATAACTTGACCACCATGTACCCCTGCTCCTGGTCCAATATCAATGATTTGATCTGCTGCATACATTGTGTCTTCGTCATGTTCTACTACAAGAAGTGTATTTCCTAAATCTCTTAATTTTTTTAATGTAGATAATAATTTATCATTATCTCTTTGATGTAAACCAATACTTGGTTCATCTAAGATATATAACACTCCTGTTAGCCCAGAGCCAATTTGAGTTGCTAATCGAATTCTTTGTGCCTCTCCTCCTGATAGGCTTCCAGCACTTCTTGATAAAGTTAAATATTCTAATCCTACATCAATTAAAAATTGTAATCTTTGGTCAATCTCTTTTAAAATTAGTTCTGAAATCATTTTTTGAGTTTTGTTTAATTGTAATTTATTTAGATATTCTTTTATTTTTCTAATAGACATCTGCGTTAATTCATTAATATTTTTATTTCCTACTTTTATAGCTAAAATCTCAGGCTTTAATCTTGCACCGTGACAAGCATGACAATGAGAATTTGTCATATACATTTCATAAAAATCACGCATTCCTTGTGATTTTGTTTCGTTATGACGTCTATCTAAGGTTGGTAATACTCCTTCAAATGGAGCAGTAAACCTTCTTACTCCAGCATACGATTCATATTCAAAATCTATTTTTTCTTCTCCTGTACCATATAAAATTTTTTCCATAAACCAACGTGGTAAATCTTTTATCTTTTTATTTTTTATTTCAACCCCATAATGCTTTCCAATACTTTCAAAGTACATTTTTGCCATCGTGTCTCCTTTTTTCATGGTACTGGATCCAAATGCTTTAATTCCATCATATAAAGTTTTGTTTTTATCAGGAACAATTAAATCCTCATCCATTTTCATTAAATATCCTATTCCTGTACATTCTGGACATGCTCCAAAAGGATTATTAAATGAAAACATTCTTGGTGTTAATTCTGGAAAACTAAATCCACAATCTGGACAAGCATAATTACAACTATATAAAACTGGATTTTCTCCAATAATATCAATTAACACTAAATTATCAGCATGCTTTAAAGCTATTTCCACTGATTCTGTTAATCTGCTAATGATATCTGGTTTAATTACTAATCTATCTACAACTAACTCAATTTCATGTTTCTTTTTTCTGTCTATTTGAATATCATCAGAAAGTTCATAATTTTCTCCATCAATTCTAACTCTTACAAATCCTTCCTTCTGATATCCGGCTAACTGTTTTGTATATTCCCCTTTACGCCCTCTTACAACTGGTGCTAGTACTTGTATTTTTGTTCCTTCTTTTAAGCTCATGATGTTATCTACAATTTGGTCAATAGTTTGTTTTTCTATTTTATTTCCACAATTTGGACAATATGGTACACCAATACGAGCATATAATAAACGAATATAATCATAAATTTCTGTAACAGTTCCCACGGTTGAGCGAGGATTTTTAGAAGTTGTTTTTTGATCAATGGAAATAGCAGGGGAAAGCCCATCAATTCTTTCTACTTCCGGTTTTTCCATTAATCCTAAAAATTGTCTAGCATAAGATGATAAACTTTCCACATATCTTCTTTGACCTTCTGCATATAATGTATCGAATGCTAAAGATGATTTACCAGATCCTGATAGTCCTGTTATAACCACCAATTTATCTCTTGGTATTTCTAGGTCTATATTTTTTAAATTGTGTTCTTTTGCTCCCTTTATTATTATTTTATCATTCATTATTTTACCCCCAATACATTATACTATATATCAACCATTAAAACAAGAGTTTGGTATATTTTTCTAAAATAAAAAAGCAAACAATATAAAAATATCATATCATTTGCTTTTTTATTCATATATCAATACATTATTCAATATCAGTTATTAAATAATCATGTTTTATATTTATTAGAAAATTCCTATAATTTCGCCATTTTCATCGATATTAATATTCTCTGCTGCAGGAACTTTTGGAAGTCCAGGCATAGTCATGATTTTTCCTGCTAAAACTACAATAAATCCAGCTCCAGATTTTAATTCTACATTTCGTACATAGATATTATAATCTTCCTTACATTCTAAATTTTTTGGATCATCTGAAAAAGAATATTGAGTTTTTGCAATACATACTGGTAAATCACCATAACCTAATTTTTCTATTTTTTCTATTTCTTTTTTTGCTTTATCAGAATATTTTACTTCTTTTGCTCCATATATTTTTGTTGTTACTTTTTGAATTTTTTCTAGTATAGAATCTTTGTCTTCATACATATATTTAAAATTTTCTGGTTTTTCTACTAAATCAACTAGTTTTTCGGCAATATCAGTTGCTCCTTTACCACCTTTTGACCATCCTTCTACTAAGCTTAATTCTATCTGTCTTCCGAGATAATTCTTTTTGTAAGAATTCAATTTCTTTTTCTGTATCCGAAACATATCGATTAAGAGCAACAATAACATTTAATCCAAATTTATTTTTTAAATTATCGATATGTCGATATAAGTTGTCCATTCCTTTGCTAAGACCTTCTAAGTTTTCTTCTTGTATTTTTTCTTTTTCTACTCCACCATGATATTTAATTGCTTTAATAGTTGCTACTAAAACGACTGCATTTGGTTTTAGTCCTGCTTTTCTGCATTTTATATCTAAGAATTTTTCTGCTCCTAAATCAGCACCAAATCCAGCTTCTGTAACAACATAATCTGAGAGTTTTAATGCCATTTTAGTCGCAATAATACTATTACATCCATGCGCAATATTAGCAAATGGGCCACCGTGTATAATGGCTGGAGTATGTTCTAATGTTTGCACTAAATTAGGTTTTATAGCATCTTTTAAAAGTACTGTCATTGCCCCTTCTGCATTTAATTGTTTAGCATAAATTGGTTCTTGCTTTTTATTATATCCTATTACTATATTTCCAAGTCTTTCTTTTAAATCTATTATATTTTTTGATAAGCATACAATTGCCATAATTTCAGAAGCCACTGTAATATCAAATTTATCTTGTCTAGGAACTATTTTTTTCTCTCCTGATAATCCTGTTGTAATTTCTCTTAATTGCCTATCATTTAAATCAAGACATCTTTTCCAAACTACTTGATCAAATTGTAGTTCATTTCCAAAATAAATATGATTATCAATTAAACTTGAAAGTAAATTATTAGCTGCTGTTATTGCATGAATATCTCCTGTAAAATGAAGATTGATTTCTTCCATAGGAGCTATTTGCACTTTTCCTCCTCCTGTTGCTCCTCCTTTTATACCAAACACAGGTCCTAAAGAAGGTTCTCTTAAAGCTAGTATTGATTTCTTTCCAATTTTTTGTAATCCATCCGCAATTGCAATTGAAATTGTTGTTTTTCCCTCTCCTAAAGGTGTTGGACTAATTGCTGTTACTAAAATTAATTTTCCATCTTTTTTATTTTCTAGTTTTTGATAAACATCGTTTGCTATCTTTGCTTTGTATTTTCCATATAATTCTAGATTTTCTTCTTCAATTCCTACTTTATTTGCTATTTTTTCAATTTTTTCTAATTTTGTACTTCTCGCGATTTCAATATCTGTCATGGTTTTTCCCCCTTTTTATGCAATTAGCCCTACAATTACTCCTATTCCTGCTCCTACAAATACTTGAACTGGAGTATGCCCTAAAACTTCTACTAATCTTTCTGATACTTGTACACTAGTTAAACCAGGTGTTTCTATTAATTTATTTAATAATTGTGCTTGTTTTCCTGCTGCTCTTCTTACTCCACATGCATCATACATAACTACAAATGCGATAATAAGAGAAACAGCAAATATTGGTGTATTAACTCCTTCATATTTTCCAATTAAAGTAGCTAACCCAGTTACCACAGCAGAGTGAGAGCTTGGCATTCCTCCTGCTCCCATAATTCTTTTAAAATTAAATTTTTTTGTTGTAGCTAAATCATAAATCAACTTAAACAATTGAATTCCAAACCATAAAAGAAATGGTATATAAATATATTTATTTTGTATAAAGTCTATTAAATCATTCATTTTCGTTTTTCTCCCCTTTTATTTTATGAACTATTCTTCCGTTTCAAAATTATCTTCCTTTATTTCTCCATCTTTATTTAATAATATTGTAATTTTTCTTTCTGCTTCTTCTAATATTTTATTACATTCTTTTGAAATTTGGATTCCTTTTTCAAATTTCGATACAGAATGGTCTAAATTTAAATCTCCCTTCTCTAGCTCTTTTACAATTTTTTCTAAATCCTCCATCTTTTCTTCAAAACTCTTATCCATCTTTATTTTTCTCCTTTACTTAAAAAGACATTCTATCTCTATTTTTATTTGACCATAGCTTGCTTTTCTCCGTCGATAAACCTAATTTTTATAAGATCTCCTTTTTCTAATTCTTCTTTACTTTTTACAATGTTTCCATTCTTTTCTGTAATCGAATAGCCTCTATATAATGTTTTTAGAGGGCTTAGAGCATCTAATTTAGCTACTAATTCTAAATATTTTGTCTTTTCTTTTTCTTGCTTTTCCTTTATACTATTTTCCATCTGTTTTAAATACCCATCTATTTTTAAATAATTGTCATTTACCTTTCGTAATGGCTCTTTAAAAATCGAATTTGACATACATTTTTCGTATCGAAGTTTCATGAATTCTACTTTCTTTACTAATGCTATTTTTAATCTATCTTGATAGGTAATAATCTTCTTTTTTATTTCATAAATATGTGGAACAGCAAGTTCTGCTGCAGCTGATGGTGTTGGTGCCCTTAAATCCGCTACAAAATCTGCTATTGTAAAATCAGTTTCATGTCCTACTGCTGATATAATTGGAATCTCAGAATGATAAATACTATTGGCAACTATTTCTTCATTAAATGGCCATAAGTCTTCTAAAGAACCTCCTCCACGAGCTAAAATCAGTACATCTGCTAACTTATTTCGATTCATAAATTCAATTCCTTCTGCTATTTTTTCCGCTGCTCCTTCTCCTTGTACAGGAACTGGTAATAATTTAATATAAACATTCGGATTTCTTCTTGTTGATACATTAATAATATCTTTGATTACTGATCCAGTTTGTGAGGTTAATACTCCAATCACTTTTGGCATAAGTGGAATACTTATTTTATGATTTTCATCAAAAAGTCCCTGTTTTTCTAATCTTAATTTTAATTCTTGATATTTCGTATATAAGTCTCCTAACCCATCTTCCTGCATGGTTCTTACGTAAATTTGATAAACTCCATCTCTTTCAAAAACAGAAACTCCACCCAAAATCATAACTTTCATGCCATCCTTTGGCATGAAAGTTAGTTTTGTTGCATAAGATTTAAACATTATACATTTAATCAGAGATTTTTCATCTTTTAAAGTAAAATACATATGCCCTGTATAGTGATTTTTAAAATTTGATATTTCTCCTTTAATTAATACATTATTTAAATATTCATCATCGGCTATTTTATCTTTTATATATCGATTTAAATCAGAAACTGTGATTGCCATATCTGTATATTTCATTTTAGATTCTTCCTTTTCTATTCTTTTACAATACTTGCTAAAATTCCATTTACAAATTTCTTTGAATTATCTTCTCCATATTTTTTTGCTAACTCTACTGCTTCATTAATGACCACTTTAAATGGTACCCCTTTATATTTTATTTCATAAATTGCAAGTTTTAATATTGCTAAATCTACTTTAGAAATTCTATCAATTTTCCAATCAGATTTTAGATTTTTTTCTATTTTCTCTATAATATTTTCTTTGTTTTTTTCAATACCCAAAATAGCATCTTTTATATATTCCATTGCATTTTTATTTTTTATATTGTTATTTTGAATAAAAAGTTCTATTTGTTCTTCCAATACCTCTTTTTTTTGTATTTCTAAACTATAAATTAATTTAAATGCTTGTTCTCTTATTTCTGATCTATTCATGTTTTTTCCTTCCCAGTGATTTTTATATTTTATCAATAAAATTCTTTAATTTTGTTTTAACAAAATCTTTATTTTGTTGTACATAATTTCCGATAAAAGCTCCTAAAACTAATATAACAATTGCTAATATCAAATCATGTAATCTGGTAATTAATATTAAAATTGCGATAATAATTCCAATAATAGTACCTTTATACTGGTTCCAAATATCTTTCAACCCATTCATTTGATATCACGTTCCTTTCTACATAATCTAAACTTAAGCTTCTTGTGCTTCTTCTTCCTTTTGTGCAACTTTTTTAACTGTGATATTTACTTCTTTTACTTCTAAATCCGTTGTTGTTTTTATTTTCTCTTTTATTTTGTTTTGAAGATTAGCAGATAATTCTTTTATAACAGCATCTGAACTTATAATTAAATTTACATATACTTTTACATTATTTTCTTTATCTAATTCTACTTTAGTAGTTACTTGTTCAGCACTTTGAAAATTTAATGCTACGGAATTCACTAGATTTTCTATTGTTTCTTTTGATATCATAAGCTTTCCGCTTTCATTTTCTAATAGAACCCCTTGACCCTCCTTTGCTTGTCTTTTTGCTGTTGAATCAAAAAAGATGCATTTGATTGAAAGTAAGATAAATACTACACTAACTCCTAGTAAAATTTTGCTGGATGTATCTCCTTCTATAAGTTTATATACTACATTTCCTACTAACTGTATATCTAGCCATCCAAATAATAATAAACATAATATAATTGATACTATTAATATAAGATTAGAATATATGATTAATGTGATTTTTTCTAAAATTTTCATTTCTTTTTTTCTCCTTTTCTTTCTATCTATCTTTTTTTATTCTTCTTCTTTTTTTATGTCTTCGACTGCCATTTCTTCTTTGGATGTATCTGTGTTAACACCTTGAACATGTACATTTACTTCTTCTACGTTTAGTCCTGTCATACTTTCGACTGCTTTTTTTACTCTATTTTGAATTTCAAAAGCAACATCTGGTATTCTTGAACCATATTCTACAATAATATTAACATCTATTTTTACATCATTTTCTGCTACTTCTACTTTTATACCTTTTGCTAGGTTTTTCTTACCACTAAATACTTCTGAAATACCTCCTGCAAATCCTCCTGCCATTCCAGCAACTCCTGGAACCTCTGATACTGCTACTCCAGCTATTACTGCTACGACGTCATTTGATATTTTAATTTCATCATTTTCCGTTTTTATTTCATTATCTAATCCTACTAATTCTTCTTTTTCATTTTTTTCTTCACTCATCTTCATTTCCTCCTTTTGATATCTTTTTTTATAAAAAAAGATATACTTATCATTCTCCAATTAAGTATATCAATTTTTTCTTTTTTTTACAACTATTTTCTTTAAATTTTAGTAATAAAAGTAAATCAAACCTTACTTCTATTCGAACACCTCAAATTCTTCTATAAAGTTTCCCCTTAAAAAATCTCCAATTGACATTCTTTTCGCATTTTCACCTTGAATCTCTAATACTTTTAGAATTCCTTCTTTCGTTTTAATAAATAATCCATCTTTTTGGTCAGATACTAATACAGTACCATTTCTTAAAATCCCCATATTATCCGCTATAATTTCTTGGTCAGTTGCAACTGCTACTTTCCAAAATTTTAGCTTCTTTCCATTTAAAAAAGTATAAGCTCCCATAATTGGATTTAGCCCTCTTACTAAATTTTTTATTTCTTTAGCCGTTTTGTTTTCCCAATCTATTTTAGCCATTTCCTTACTAAGCATCGGAGCCATTGTAAAATTATCACCTTGTTTTTCTCTTGGTGCCGTTCCTTGTTCAATTCTTTTTATAGTTTCAACTAATATATCCCCACCAATTTTAGAAAGTCTATTCCATAATTCACCGGTTGTTTCATCCTCTCCAATTTTGACTTCTTGTTTCAAAATTATATCACCAGTATCCATTCCTATATCCATATACATAGTCGTAATACCCGTTGTATTATCTCCATTTAATACAGCCCATTGTATAGGAGCAGCTCCTCGATATTTAGGAAGTAGAGACCCATGAACATTAATACAACCTAATCTTGGAATTTCTAAAATTTCTTTTGGTAATATCTTTCCATATGCTACTACACAGATAATATCTGGATTTAATTTTTTTATTTCTTCTATGAATTCTGTATTGTTTTTTAATTTTAGAGGTTGATATATTTTTAATTTTTTTTCTAAAGCAAATTGTTTTACTGGAGATGCTATCATCTTCATTCCTCTACCCTTTGGTTTATCAGGATTTGTCACAATTCCTAAAATTTCATAACCTGCATTGTATACCGCTTCCAAGCTTTCCTTTGCAAAATCCGGCGTCCCCATAAAAATAATTTTCATATTTTTCTCCTTTCAAAGCTTATATTATAGAAAATCTTATTGTTTTTCTGGTTCTATATATTCTAAAGTACCTGGTACTATTTTATCGATAAACACTTCTCCATTTAAATGATCCACTTCATGACAAATTGCTTGAGCTAATAATTCCTTTGCCTTTACTTTCATCCTTTTTCCCTCTCTATTAGTATATTCTGCAACAACTTCAGTTGGTCTTACTACTTTGGCAAATTGATTTGGAAAACTTAAACATCCTTCGTCTATCTCTTGCTCTCCTTTTGTTTTTAGAATAACCGGATTAATTAATACAATTGGTCCATTATCGTCATAAATATCTATTACAACAACTCTTTTTAATACTCCTACTTGAACTGCCGCAAGTCCTACTCCATTATATTTATGCATTGTTTCTATCATATCATCAATTAAAATTTGTAATTTTTCATCAATTACTTCTACTT
>CANRKZ010000003.1 GCA_947631335.1 uncultured Clostridia bacterium | reverse complement strand
CCCCAGTTGAATATAGAATTCAACTAGGGTTTCCATAGTACTGCTTTTTTGTGTCTACTTTTTGTTGACAACTTCACTAAGGAAAATAGTTTTATTAGCTAAGTTTTTTATTTTTTCACCTTAAGTTCACACAATGGACAAAATTAGTTATTAGAATATGATTATAATCAGTATCCATACTGATTAAAAACAAAAAACATCCCCTTTTATTTTCAAAAAAGAGAAGCAAACATAACGCTTCTCTTTTATAATTTATATTTTATATTACAATCAAATCCATTTCACTCGTACTAGATTCATTTCCATAGGCATATATAATATACAGTGCATCTTTTGTTATATAAAATTCTGTTGTATTTTCAATCTTATAAATATCACTTTTTGTGTCTCTATTATAAATATTATATCCTAACTGTTTTAAGTCCTCTACCTTCTTTTCTTCCTCTTCTATCTCAGTATTAATTTGTTCTTGAATTTTTTGTTCCTCTATTTGTTCAAACTTTAGTACATCTTGCAAAGTAATTGCTTTATTATTTCGTAAATCATAATGATAAGTTTTTATAATAACCCTTTGTGCATTTGTACCTTCTTTAAAATTAGAATGAATCATTACAGATAAAATTCCGTCTTGGACATTTGCAATATATTCTACTGTATAAATAATATTTCTTTTTTCACTTTGCAATACTTTTTTTGTCATATTAGCAAATACTTCTTCTATTTCTTGATTGTATTCATCTACAATTTCACTTTCTATATTAATATGTGGAATATGAACCTCTAAATCATAACTATTTACTTTACTTTCTTTTTTCTCGTATTGTGTATAAACCAGTTCCTTAGTTGAATCTATTTTTTTATGATTGCCCTCTCCTTCTACATTTTCTAAACTATTATTAAAGATTTTTAAAAAATTAACTTTTAATTGTTCTATCTCTTGTTCTGTTTTATTTCCAAATTTTTGTTCTTGATCAATTCCCACTAATTTTGCAATATTAATTCTTGCATAAAACTGCACATAAAAAACAACCATTAAACAAATAATACAAACAGCAATAATGGTTCCATAAATTAATATATTTTTTTTCTTTAAAAACTTATTGTCTGGTAATGTTACGTTCATTCTTACTCCTCTTTTTATTCAACTATTATCATTATAACATTTCTATTATAATTTATCAACATTAATTTATTATTAATATTATAGGGAAATTATTGACTATTCGGTATTTTTGCGATATGATAATATAGATTTAATTTAAATAGAAATGAGGAATTTGAAGTATGTTATGTTCAGAATGTAATAAAAATCCAGCAATACTTTTTTATAAAAAAATAGAAAATGGGAAAGAATCTTTAGAAGGTTATTGCTATGATTGCGCTAAAAAGAAAGGAATTAATCCGACAGAAGTTTTAGCAAGCCAAAATAATATTCTTTCTAAAGATAAAATAAATCTTAGTGATATGACAAAACAATTTGAAACAATCTTTAAAGATTTAGCTGAAAATATAAATTTGGAAGATATTCAAAACATCGATGGTGCTATCACATTCGAAAGTCAAGATGAAAATTCTGATGAGAATGAATCTCCAAAAATAACTGGTGCCGCCATACCTTTGGGCTCCATTTTTTCAAATATGTTTCAAAATAAGCATTCAGAAGAAGAACAAGAAGAATTTATTAATAGTAGAAAAAAAGTAAAAGTTGAAAAAAAGAAAAATAAGAAAGCAGCTAAGAAGAAAAAGTTCTTAGATACTTATGGTACAAATTTAACAGAAAAGGCTAAAAATCATCAATTAGATATTGTAATTGGCAGAGAGAAAGAAATTCAAAGAATTGTACAAATTTTAAATAGACGTTCTAAAAATAATCCATGTCTGATTGGAGAACCTGGTGTAGGAAAAACTGCCATTAGTCAAGGATTAGCAATTAAAATCGCTAACCAGAATGTACCTGCTAAACTTTTGAACAAAGAAGTTTATTTACTGGATATGACAGCTGTTATTGCTGGTACACAATTTAGAGGGCAATTCGAATCCAGAATGAAAGGTATTATTGATGAATGTAAAGAATACGGAAATATTATCCTAGTAATTGATGAAATTCATAATATTATTGGAGCTGGTGATGGTGAACATTCTATGAATGCTGCTAATATTTTAAAACCAGCCTTATCTAACGGTGAAATTCAATTGATTGGTACCACTACTTTAAAAGAATACAGAAAATATATTGAAAAAGATTCTGCTTTAGAAAGAAGATTTCAACAAGTATTAGTAGAAGAACCATCCGTTGATGATTCTATTGACATTTTAGGAGGAATAAAAAAATATTACGAAGAATATCACAAAGTAAAAATTTCTTCTGATGTTATTCGTCAAGTAGTTATCATGTCCGAAAAATATATTCATGATAGATTTTTGCCAGATAAGGCAATTGATATTCTAGATGAAGCATGTTCTAGACTTAATTTAGAAAATAAAGATCTATTCAAATTAGAAACTCTAAAACAAGAACTAATAAAAGTTCAAACTGAAAAAGAAGAAGTAGTAGCAGCTGATTCTACAGAAGATTACCAAAAAGCTGCTGATCTAAAAACTCGTGAATGTCAATTAATTGAAGAAATTGATAAACTAAATAAAAAAATGAAACCAAAACAATTAACAACTCAAGATATTGCTAATGTTATTGAAAGTTGGACTAAAATTCCTGTTAAAAAAATAACAGAGGCAGAAACCCAAAAGTTATTAAATTTAGAAACTAATCTTCATAAGAGAATTATCGGTCAAAATGAGGCTGTTAATAGTGTTGCAAGAGCTATTAGAAGAAATAGAGCTGGACTACAAAATAGCAAAAGACCACCTTCTTTTATCTTTGTAGGTCCTACTGGTGTTGGTAAAACTCAACTTGCTAAAAGTCTAGCTTATGAAATGTTTGGAAGTGAAGATTCTATCATTCGAGTTGATATGTCAGAATATATGGAGAGTCATTCCACTTCTAAATTAATTGGTGCTCCTCCAGGATATGTCGGATATGATGATGCTGGGCAATTAACAGATAAAGTTAAAAGAAAACCTTATTCTATTATTTTGCTAGATGAAATTGAAAAAGCCCATCCAGATGTCTTTAATATATTATTACAAGTTTTAGACGATGGAAAATTAACAGATAGTCAGGGAAATATAGTGAATTTTTCAAATACCATTATTATTATGACTTCTAATGCTGGATCTAATATGAATACTAATTCTATTGGTTTTGGCAAACAAACTATTGACAATAATAAGATAATTGATAACTTAAAAGAAGTATTCAGGCCTGAATTTTTAAATCGTGTTGACGAAATTATAACCTTTGATTCTTTAACAAAAGAACAGCTATTACAGATTGTTGATTTAATGTTAAAAGATACGCAAAAGGCTTTATATGAAAAAGATATTAAAATGAATATTACAGGAGAGGCAAAAAATTATTTATTGAAAAAAGGAACCGATATAAAATTCGGTGCAAGACCTTTAAGAAGAGCCATTCAAAGGTATATTGAAGATGAATTATCTGAAATGATTTTAAAAAGTGAACTTTTAGATGGTCAAAGTGTAAAAATAGATTTTGACAATAATCAATTAAAATTTGAAATTAAATAGGAGAAAATTATGTTAAAACATGTACCAAATACACTAACTATTATACGATTTTTATTAATACCATTTATATTATTTTATATTTTTACTGGTAATTATATATTAGCATTTATATTTTTTACTATTTCTGGTTTAACAGATATTGCAGATGGTTTTATAGCAAGAAAATTTAATTTAATATCTAATTTTGGAAAATTAATGGATCCATTAGCAGATAAATTAACTCAAATATCTACGCTTACTTCATTAGTTATTATGAATATCATTCCAATTTGGATTTTAATTATTGTCCTATTAAAAGAATTTATTATGATAGTTGGTGCTTCTTTCCTTTATGGAAAGGATGTTGTTGTATATAGTAAATGGTATGGAAAATTATCCACGGTTCTGTTCTACGTAGCAATTGTTTTCTCCCTTCTATCAAAACAATATGCCTTAACTGGTATTTGGAGTGAATTCGATTTTTTACTATATTGTTTAGCATTAGTTACCACTATTTTTGCACTTATTATGTATGTAAAAGATTTATATAAAAAAGGATTTATTGATAAACACGATTTAAAAAAAGAAGTTACTATTGATAAAAAAGAGCCAAGAAGAAAATGAAATAAACAAGCGAAAGCCCTAGTTCAATTCGACTCAGGGCTTTCTTTATTTATACATAACTCGTATAGTATTTCCGCATGATTATACCTACATGCAACATTTTTTACCAATTATATGTTTTCTATTTAAATTTTATCTTTTTAAAACAGTAGATTTCTTACCTATCATAGAAATTCTTTTATTGTTTTTTCTGACAAGTTTATTATTTTCAGCATACAATATTACATATCCTAAAACATGTTTACTCAAAGTCTTCTATTAATTGATTTAGTGCTTGCTTTCCATTTATTTGAATTCCATTTTTCATATTTAATTTATCTGTTTCTGTTAAGTATTCCGTTGAAATATTTGTTTTTTCATATTCTTCTTCATTTCCGTCCTCTAGTATTTGATAGATTGTAACTTTCCCATCATTATCTTTTACGATATAATGTTCTTTGCATTCTCCCTCTTCTTTTTTCCTTAAAATAATTTCTGTATCAGAGAATTTTTCAATATCCCATCCTTTATATTCTTCTTGTAAATCTTCCTTTGTTTTATTTACTAATTTATCTGGAACTTGCAAGTATTGACTCGTTTCATGCCCACATTTTTGATAATATATTTTCAAAGTAATCGAAGCATTCGGAGATATTTTTTCTTCTTGAGCATTGGTCTCTAATATTTCATTTTGCATTTCTTGGTATTCTTCCGTACATTCATCTACTATATTTTCATCTGCTACTTTTGTTGCATACTGTGAACTTTCATTTTCCTTTGGTTTGTAAATAACGACTGCTGTGATAATGGCCCCTATAATAACAATAATTGAAATCATAGCTATAATTGTTTTATTCATAAATCTAACTCCTTTGTAAACACTTTTATTACTATTATTTACGCTTTTGTTAAATTTATACAATAAAAAATTTTTTATAAAACATCTTCCTGATAATCTTATTTAGTATATTTTACTATATTATCCCTTTTAATGCCTTATTTTAGAAAAAGTATATAAATAAGCTACTCTCACTTAATGCTAAATTTTAAATTTAGCATTAATTTTTGTATATTCCTACAATTGTTTCATAATAAAATTTTAACATAATCTGAACAAAACTTACTTTTGCTTTATCATTGTATTAATTATAATTCCTAAATTCTTTTTTTGTTTTTGTACTTGTATGCTAATTTCTCCATTTAAATCTGTTCTATAAATTTTGCTTCCTATACTTTTTAAGTTTTCTAATGTAATATCTGCTGGATGTCCAAATTTATTGTTCTTTCCTACTTCAATTAAAGCAATTTTTGGTTTAATTGCATCTAAAAATTCCATTACAGATGAAGTTTTAGAACCGATGATGTGCAACTTTTACTATATTTGCTTTTAATATATTAAGATTATCTTTATATGTTTTTAATATTGCTTTTTCTGCTATTTCTTCTATATCTCCTGTAAATAAAATACAAAAATCTCTATAAACCAATTTACATACTAATGAATTATTATTTAATATATTTTCATTAATTATACTATCAGAATTTGGCCAAAGCACGTCAAAATATATATCTTTCTCTATATTTATTCTGTCTCCAGATTCGGCTACTGTTACTTTTATTTTTTTCTCTTCCACAATTTTTATGAGTTTTTTAAAATTTTCTGAATTTTCAAATTGTTTTCCAATTACTATATGTTTGACGATTATATTTTGCATTATATATAACAAACCTCCGCACATGATCCTGATCAAAATGGCTAATAAAAACAGTATCTATTTTAGTATATCCTCTATCCAGAATATAAGGGAGTAACGTACTTTTTCCTAGGTCAAACTCATTCGAACTACTTCCCCCACCATCTATTAAAATAGTTTTATTATTGGGTGTTACAATAAAAGTACAATCTCCTTGTCCTACATCAACAAAATGAATATTTAATTTTTTAGGAATAAAAGTAATTAAAAAAATAGCAGATACTATAGTAGTAAGAAAGATTTTCAAAAATATCTTTTTATTTAGAAATAGTTTATATTTTACTAATGCTATCAAATTCCTTGCTCTTATTTGTGTGTGATTTAATTTTTTTCTATGATAAAGACTATAAATATTGTTAAAAATGAGAATAAAAAAATAGTATAACATAATTATCAGAATTTTAGGTGTTGGTAAATATATTTTTGCAAAAGGCAATTTGGATAAATTTGAAATCATAATTAATATTTGAACTAAAATCTCTAGAAAAAAAGAAATTAATTGAGCAAGTGGATTCCAAATCAAACTGAAAATAATAACTAAACTACTCAGTATTATAATAGGACCAATTATCATACTTACCAATAAATTTGTTATTAAAAAATAAATTCCCAATAAATTAAAATGATAAATCATTATAGGGAAAATAGCTAATTGCGCTGAAATACTAACAGATAATATCTCTTTTATCTTAGCAACTAATAAGGTTATATTTCTATTAAACCTATATTTCCTTTTTTTATTTTTAAATCTTATACTTCCCAAAACTTTAAGAACGTTTTTATGAAATAAAATAATTCCAATCGTACCTAGATAAGAAAATTGCAATCCTATATTAGTAATTAAAAATGGATTATAAATAAGAATTACTCCTAATGATATCGCAATGGATGTCCAAATATCATTCTTTTTGTGTAAAATTCTAGCTCCTATTGCTAAAATTCCCATCGTACTAGCTCTTACTATAGATGTTGAAAATCCTGTTATAAAAATATAAAAAATGAGAAATATGATTATAATACATCGTGTTCTTTTCTTTCCTATTATTGGCTGGAAAAACAAATGAATCCCTATTATGATATAAGAAACATGCATACCAGAAACCGCTAAAACGTGAGAAATATTACTTGTTCTAAAATTTTCTTCTACTGTTTCTTCAATTTCAGAATTATCTCCTAATACAATTCCCTTCACAAGTGAAGCTATTTCTTTTCTCATTAATGCATCTATTTTCTGTTTTATCTTTAAAGAAATTCGATTTGCAAAAGAAAAAATGGGATTTTCTATATCTTTTTCTATTATTTTAATTATATCTACTTTAAGACTTCCATAAATCTTTAAAGTTTTTAAATACTCTTTATAGTCAAATCCTCCATAATTCCTTTTGGAAGTTGGTTCTATAAATTCGCCATTAAAATTTACTTTATCCCCATATTGTATATTTTCTGTGGATTTTTTATTGATTTTTAAATAAAGATATGTATTATCATATTGTCTATTATTTGCATGCAATAATTTAATTTTATAAAGGTAATCATATTCTCTTTCTTCTCCATTACTTATAATAATTCCTTCTCCTGATATATTTTGCTTATCTTTGTACAAATTATTATATTTTTGATTCTGAAATATTACAATTGAATTTGAAATAACTGAAAAAATAATTATATAAAAAAATACTTTTGGAGTTATGATTAATTTAATATATCGAGAATATCTTTTTATACTTAATAATCTTATTTTCTTCCTAATTTTTTTGTTATTAATGATATAAAACTTTTTTATTATAAAATAAATTGCAAATATAGGAATATAAAAAAGGACTATACTGAATTTAAAATATAGCCCCATTAATATACCTATTATATATCCTATAATTGCAATTAAAATTGGTCTTTTTACTTTTATCTTCCTCTCTTAATTGCTTATTTACTATATAACTCTTCTTGCTCCTACATATTTATTATTATAGTATCCTGAATTTATAGTATCAATTGTTACACCTCTTGACTTATTTGCAGCATGGACAATTTGACCTCCACCAATGTAGATTCCTACATGGGTAATATTAGAAGCAGATGATCCGAACATAACTAGGTCTCCTGGTTGTAACTGATCCCTACTAACAAAAACACCATTTGAATATTGTCCTGCTGCCGTTCTGCTTAATGTTATCCCATGTTGTTTAAATACATAAGAAGTAAATCCCGAACAATCAAAACTGTTTGGTCCTGATGCCCCATATACATAACTAGATCCTATATAATTTTTAGCAGTTTCCACTACAGTTGATCCTTTACCTGATAATGATACTGTTGTTGTTTGTTTTTCTTGTATTGCTTTCTTTCTCGGAGTTTCTAAGCTTCTTGAAGTTTCTTGTCTTTTATTAGATAAAAGTGAAGAAGATATATATCCTTCTTTTCCATTTACTTTTACTAGACTCCATCCGTCCTTTTCTTCATATACATCAACAGCTGTGTTTAGAGATAATTTTGTCACAACTTCTGAAGTAATATTTGCCTCTTTTCGTAAATTAACTGTATCATCGTTTATATATAAAGTTTTTAATACTTTTTCTTCCTGTTCTTGTTCGGATTGCTTTTGTTCTTGCTCTTCTTTTTGTTCTACTATATCTTTTAGTTTATCTTTTCTCATCCAACCTTTTGTTGTTTTTGTTTGAACACATACCCAATTATTCATGGTTTCTGTAATAATAACTTCTTCGTCTTTTTTTACCTCAATAATATCCGTTGCATTAATAGCCGGTACAATTTTTAATTTTGTGTCTTCTGCTATTAATTTTTTTGTTGTATCTCCATTATTTTCTTGTCCTTTATCTGATTTTGATTCATTTTCATTATTTTTTTGTTGGTTTACTTCTGTATTAGTTGTTTCTTCTGTATTTGCTTGTTCCTCTTTTAATAAAATTAAATCTTGTCTTAAATATCCTGTCATTCCTTTTGCTTTTACTTTATACCAATCATCAGACTTCTCTAGAATTTCTACTTCTTCATTTTGAGATAACTGCTCTAAAATTTCGCCTTCACTATCTGCTGTTTTTCTTAAGTTTGCTGTTTCTACACTTATTTTTGCAGTATTAGCAGCTAAACTAATATTAATAAAAAACAAAGTTACAATTCCTATAGCGGCAAATGCTACTATGCTTTTTATATTCTTTTTACTTTTCATTTCAATATTACTCCTTAATCATAATATATTACATCCTTTTTTTAGCGTTACTAGTATACACATAAAAAATAATTTTGTCAAGTTTTTTTTAAAATTAGCTCCTATGTATTGACAAATTCACTTTTTTATAATAAAATTATTGAGCGATTATATTAGAATATGATTTAAATTTAAAACTTCTCCCCGGTGGTTTTACATTTAAATTTCATATAAATAAAAAATATAAATAAATAGGAGGGTATATATTACCATGAATAATACTACATATAGTGCAAAAAAAGGTGAAGTTGAAAGTAAATGGTATATTATTGATGCAGCTAATAAACCACTTGGTAGAGTAGCAACAGAAGCTGCTAAATTATTAAGAGGAAAACACAAACCAACATTTACACCAAATATTGATATGGGTGATCACGTTATCATATTAAATTGCAAAGATGTAATTCTAACAGGAGATAAATTAAATCAAAAAATTTATAGACATCACTCAGGTTATATTGGAGGAATGAAAGAAATTCCTGCCAAAGTAATGCTTGAAAAAAATCCAGAAAAAGCTATGACTTTAGCTATAAAAGGAATGTTACCTCATAATTCTTTAGGTAGACAAAGTCTTAAAAAATTAAGAGTATATGCAGGAGCAGAGCATGAAAACCAAGCACAAAAACCAGAAATATGGGAGGTAAAATAATATGGCTAAGAAAGAAACTATCAATTTTTATGGTACAGGTAGAAGAAAAAATGCAATTGCTAGAGTTAGACTAATAGAAGGAAATGGAAAAATAACAATCAATGGAAAAGATATTGATGAATTCTTCGGATTAGAAACTTTAAAAGTTATTGTTAGACAACCACTTACTGTTACAAATACAACAGCTAAGTATGATGTAATAGCTAGTGTAAAAGGTGGAGGTTTTACAGGTCAAGCTGGAGCAATTAGACACGGTATTGCAAGGGCTTTAAATGAAGCAAATATTGAATACAGACCAGCTCTAAAGTCAAACGGATTCTTAACAAGAGATCCTCGTATGAAAGAAAGAAAAAAATACGGCCTTAAAAAAGCTAGAAAAGCTCCACAATTTTCTAAGAGATAATATGTTAAAACTCGGAAGTAATAAACTTTCGAGTTTTGTTATTATTTTGTTACCTTCAACTAATAAAATAATTTATTAACATTGTTATTTTGATTTAATATAATAAGATAGGTGATTATATTGAATCCTTTAGAATTAACCAATTTTATAAATGTAACTGCAAATTTTATTGCTTGTAATACTAACGATGATGAATTAAATTTATTATCTGCTATCTTCTCTCAATTAGGAGATACTCTTACAACAATTTCTGTTCAACGTAATATTTGCAATCAATCAACTAATTCTTCTATAACTCTTTAAATGTTTATAAATAAAAAAGGAACCTTTCAGTTCCTTTTTATAATGTGAATTAATTTTCATCTTTTAAAAAACTAATTTGTTCTTTTCTATGCTCTTGCTTTTTTTGTAAATTATTTAATACTTGGTCATCTATCGAGTCTTTATTATCTTCAATATAGCTTTGTGTATTCGCATAATTTTCTTTTAAATTTTCTAGTTGCTCTTCTGGAGAAATATATTTATCCTCATCTTTCAATTTTCCTTCTAACTCCTTTATTTGCTCTTCACGAATTTCTTGAATTTTTCTTGCATTTTCTTTATTTTCATGATTTCCAATTTCTGAATATTGTTCTAAATGTCTTTTAGTTCTTGTATGTCTTTCTACTAGATTTTCTAAATTTTCTATTTGTCTATCTTTCTTTTTTTTCTTATCATCAAAATTTTCCAAGATAAAACCTCCTTTTTTTGAAATACTATAATTATATATTTTGCATTTTCAAAAAAATTATAAATAGAAATTTTTGAAATTTAAATAATAATTTTCATCACTTTTTTATTGCATAACTTCTAGTGCATCACTTTCAGGATTTAATCCTTCTAAATTATAATATGTTTCTGGAATGCGTCCTACAATAACATTTTCTATTAATAACACTTGGTTGGTTATATCTTTTTCAATATCTCGAAAAGGTGTTAAAATATTAACTTTGCATCTTACTTCTAGATAGACTCTATGAATTGTCTGATTAATTCCTTGCGATACAAATTCACTTTTCAAATCTGTTTCAACTGTTCCGATAGACGATATTCGAATTTTTATTCCAGGACCTCTTCCTGCTAGTAATTTAAATCCCGTAAAACTTCCGAAGAGCTATTTCAATATCTTCTCTTCCCTTATCATCAATTGCTTTTTGAATTTTTACAGCTATATCTGAAATAATTTCATTAATTTCTATAACGTTAGATTTCACCATTGTTATATTATTATTAGAATCCTTCTGTACAGTGAATAACTCATCATAATAATGTTCTTTCATAACCTTTGTTGCTTCCTCATTTGATATAATAGTTGCAATTGATTTTGCTTTTGTTTCACATAATGTATCAAATATTGGAAACACAGCATCTAAAACTAATTTAACTGTACTAAAGGCAATTATTATAATAATTATTATCTTTACTATTTTTTTATTTCTCTTATCTTTTAATTGCTTTGCTCTATTTAAAACAATCTTTGGAATTCTAATTCGTGGTCTTGAATAAATTTTATACATAACTATTGATATTAGATTTTGAATAATGTGGTATAAATAACTTTTGTCCAGGATCTATTCTATTTTCGTCTTCAATTCCATTTGTTCTTACAATATCTTCTATTGTACTACCAAAACGTTTTGCTATTTTCCACAAACTATCATCTTTTTTTACAATATACATTAAAATACTATAATCCTGTTCTTCTCTTTCCCCATTAGTTTGTATTTCATCTATAATATTCATATTGGTACTACGATAAGAATTTAAATTTATTCCTAAGTCTATATTGCTACTTACTGCTCCTTCATTTTGAATTACAAAATCTTTATTAATCACTTGTATTTCCATATTTCTATTTACATTTTCATCCTCGGTATCATCTTCTATTTCATAATCAAATGGAATTTTTGCAATTCGTGTATCTACTTGTAATTCGTTATTTGATATAATAAATTTTAATTCTAATTCTCCTCCATAAACAATTTTATGATTCACTCTATTTTGATTTTCAATAATAGGATTAACATCTACATCAATAATATTCCTATTTTCCATTCCTTCTATTACTATTTTCTCTCTTATTTGCTTTATTTCTTGCATATTTCTCTTATTGGTAATTGTTGTTATTCTCTTCTTATTAAATGTTAAATTTTCATTAGGACTATATAAATCTTGTATTAAATTAATTTGTTTTTCTTCATACACACTTGCCATTACCCCTATTTCTATTTCTATAGCAATAGAATGTTCTTCTATAGAATTTGGTTTTAATACAATATTTCTTACCTCATAATCAATATCGCATATATTTTCTTCTGTAACATTTGGAATATCTATAAATCCAACTACTGGTATTTTTGCCGTCACATTACTAATTCTATTATCTTCTGTAAGATACATAATCTTAACTTCTGCCTCAGACTTTGTTAAAATTTTATTATAACTAATTTTAATATCTTTATCACCTATATCAATATTAGCTTTTAATATTTCTGCTAAATTATCAGCATTGTCTATGTTAATTGTATCTTTTGCATAAATTTTTGTGTCCCCTGTACCTACTAGAGAATTTACTTTTAAATCTTCTTTTAATATTTGAATTCCTTCTGCATTGTGAATGTCATTTACAATTTCTATATCTTCATTTGAATATATTTTTACTTCTATTTCAATTGCTGCTTTTATTCCTACTTTTCTTCCATTAATTACCTTTGCCTCAATTGATTTTAATTTAGTAGTTAATATACAATCCATTCCTTCTTTACAACTTGGAACTGATATATTTTCCGAAAAGTCTAGATTTGTACATAACCCTCTTACTTTTTCTTGACTATCATCTGCCATATACATGATATAGGTATTTATGTTTCCTTCTAATCTAATTTTTTCTTCTAAGATTTCTTTTCTATAAATGCATACAACCCCACTTGTACAAATTGTATTTAGGATATCTGGTTTTGAATCTGGTACAATCATATCCCCTTCAACTAATATTACATCTTTTTTTGTTGTTACTAATTTATTTACACATAAACTTTCTTTTATTGTATCTACAACCATTTATTTAACCTCCTTCATTTTTCTTTATACATTTATATTATGTCCTATCCTTTTTTATGACTATAACAATAAAAAACAGCAACAAAAAAAGCAGAAATTTATTCTGCTTTTCATCTTATTTTTATAATGATGTTTTTCTTGTCTTAGTTTCTGGTGCTGGTGGAATTAATGGTGAATATGAATCTCCATCAAAAACTTCTACTTCAACTGTTCTTGTTAAAACATCTGTATAACTATACGTTACATTTCTATTATTTTCCTCATATTTTACAACAAAAATATTAGGATATACTTTTTCTATTGTAGCTTCTTTTTCAAAGGCTTTACTTCTTCCTAAAGAACCTTTTACTATTATCTTTTGACCCACTTTCTCTAAGATGTCCGTTTTTAGATTTGTTATATCTGTTCTACAAATCATTTCATCATCCACCTCCATAAGATGGCTTGATTATAGCATTTTTCAGCTAAATTGTCAAAAAATGTTTGTTCTTAGCAAATCTTTAAACCCTTTTATTTTCAACGTATTTATCAATTTTATTTCATTCTTTTACAAATATGTTACAATTGTATTACATTTATATTACATAAGGTTATTTTTATTTATAAATTAATTTATCGTCATTTTTCCATTTGCTCCTATCCCGCTGATTCCATCTTTTCCATCTCTTAGTTCATAAGCAATATCATCAATTGTAATATATTTATATTTCTCTGTTAATGCTACTTTTTCTGCAACTACTAGTGGATCTAAAAAATCAATTAAAATTCTAGCAGGTGACGATGCAAAATTTGCTCCTGCTGAAATAATTGCTTCAAAATAACTTTGGCATGCTCCAGCAAATATAACTAAATTTTTGTTATGTTTCTTGTCATATTTTCTTGCTTCCCTCACAGTTTCTATAAAATATCTCGAATTTCTATAGTTATATATATCATTATATCTAGTTCCTCTTTTTATCATGCCATCATGTCCTGTAATTACTAAAATATCAGGATGATAAATTTCTAATAATTGATATACTACTTTCGGCTGCCTGTACTCTGGTATATTTCTCACAACTGCATTTAATCCTAATTTTCTATAATATCTATATGATTTTTCACTATATTTTTTATCTCCATCTAAATGAAGAATTTTTCCTGATATAATTTTTTCTTTTGTTCTCTTATTATTAGTTATAACACCAATTTGATAGTTCTCACTTTGAATTTTATTCTTTGATGTTTCAATTCTTTTCTCTAGTTTTTGATCTAATTTTCTAAGAATCTCTTTTACTTTCTGCTTTTCTATTACTTCTAAATCAGAGATATCACTATCTGCTTTAATTCTTTCTATGATCCCATCTAAAATTGCAATTTTCCTCTCTGATTTATCAATAATATTATTAACCTTAAAAATAATATCTTTTCCGTGAGACTTCCTTCCTACTATATCACCTTTCTTTATATAATTCATTTTATTCACCTCATTATTTGGGCTATTATATTCTATGTAAAAATATGTCGATTAGTGATAAATTTAGGAATCTTATATTAATTTCATTTTAAAAAGAAAATTTGACTTCTAATCAAATTCTCTTTTTTTCATTTAAATGGCTATATTTCATTTTGGTAGCCATCCCCCCTCTAATGTGTCTTTCTGCTTTATTTTCATCTAAAACTACTCTTACCTGTTTTGCTAAACTTGGATTAATCTTTTTTAGCCTTTCAGAAACATCTTTATGTACTGTACTTTTACTAATTCCAAATTTTTTAGCAGCTCCTCTTACAGTATCTTTTGAATTTATAATATAATGCGCAAGTTCAATACTTCGCTCTTCTATGGATAACTTACCTGTCCCAGCACTATTGATTACAGATAAGCTATGTGTAACTAATTGCTCCATAAAGAAAAACCCCCTATGTGAATACTTTTGTTTAATTGTATTCATAGAAGGTTTATATTAGAACGGAACATTCGTTATTTTAGCCTAATACCCTTTTCTAGTTTTCTATTTCCTTTTTATTATTATATATCTTATTTAAATATTCATCTGGATAAACATAATCCAAAAATATATCTATTGAATTTTTAGCTGGAATATTCTTATTTCTTTCTGTTTGTCTATTTGCTGCCATGCAAGATATAACAATATCAAATGTCATAAATAGCATGAAAATAACAGTAAATATTCTGACTCCTTTTTTATAAATTAATAATTCTATCTTTTCAAGCCATGGATATACTATTTTTAAAAATGCAACTGCAATAATTCCCCAATAAAAGCAATATAACAGACAGGTTCTTCCATTAAAATTTAAAAAGAAGTTACTATAATCCCAAGAAATTGTTCCAAATAAAAGCTCTTGAAAAAAAGAACATAAATATTCTAATATTCCTCCTAGAAGCATCCCAGAAAAAAAAGCTTCTTTTGGTTCATGGACTTTGGATATTAATAAATAATAGGCTACTGCCCCTATTCCATAAATCTGAATAAATGGTCCGTATATTAGTCCTTGCTTAATTACAATCGTTCTTGTATAGACAACTCCATAAATTATTTCTGCAAAAAATCCAAATACACTACCTATTACAAAAATCCAGAATATTTTAATTACTAAATTAATTATTTTTGCTATTTTGTTATTTTTTTTCATATATTTCCCCATATTATTTTCATTACTCTTATTATATACTATTCAAATCAAAAATCAAAGTGTTATTTATTATTTTTATAAATATTTATAAATTAATTACTGTTATTTCTATTATAATAGCAAACCTTTTGATTATATGCTATAATATTTGTATATTAGGAGGATTTATGGTAAGAATTAGTCATATAAAAATTAGAAAAGATATTTCAGAAAAAGAATTGCTTGAAACTGTAATTGCAAAAAATAAAATAAGAAAAAGTGATATTCTTGAATGGTACATTTCTAAAAAGTCTATTGATGCACGAAAAAAAGATGATGTTCATTATCTTTATGCTATTGACTTAAAATTAAAAAATGAAACTAAATATAAAAATCTAAATCAGGTAAGAAATTTGCCTATTCCAGAAATACAAGCAAATGCTATTTCTTGCAAAAAAGTTGTTATTGTTGGTGCAGGTCCTAGTGGACTTTTTGCTGCTCTTACTTGTATCCAAAATGGAATTATACCAATTGTTATTGAACAAGGAGATTGTGTTGAAAAAAGGAAATTAAATGTAGATACTTTTTTGAAAAAGGGAAAATTAAATGAACTTTCTAATGTACAGTTTGGTGAAGGAGGTGCTGGCACTTTTTCTGACGGAAAATTAACTACTAATATCAATAGTCCTTTTTGCAAAAAAGTTCTTCAAGAATTTGTAAACTTTGGAGCTCCTAAAGAAATTTTGTACTTATCCAAGCCTCATATTGGAACAGATCATTTAATTCATATTATAAAAAGAATGAGAAAATATATTATTTCAAAAGGTGGCACTTTTCTTTTTAATACAAAGGTAATTGATTTTGAAATTAAATATGGTAAGATTAAATCTGTTTTCTGTCTTAATCAAAATAAAGAACAAAAAATCTCTGCAACCCATGTTATTTTAGCAATTGGTCATAGTTCAAGAGATACATTTAAGAAGCTTTATGAAAGAGGAATTAAAATGGAAAAAAAGAACTTTTCAGTTGGCGTTCGAATTGAACATTTACAAAAAGATATTAATAAAGCACAATATGGTGAGATTACAAAACTAAAATTGCCACCTGCAAATTATAAATTAGCTTATCATGCCCCTAGTGGCCGTTCTTGTTATACTTTTTGTATGTGTCCTGGTGGAGTTGTCATGGCTTCTTCTAGCGAAAAGAACACTATTGTTTCCAATGGTATGAGCAATTTTGCAAGAGATGGTAAAAATGCAAATTCTGCACTTTTAGTTAATGTTACATCTGCTGATTTTAAAAGTACCTCTCCTCTTGCTGGAATTTATTTTCAAAAAGATCTAGAAGAAAAAGCATTTAAATTGGGTGGTTCCAATTATTTTGCTCCTATTCAAAGAGTAGAAGACTTTTTACAAAATAAAAAATCTAACTTTATTGGAACTATTAAACCCACTTATTTGCCAGGTGTTACTTTATCTAATTTAAACGACATTTTACCTGAATTTGTTTCTAGTACATTAAAAGAAGGAATTAAATATTTTGATACTAAATTACATGGATTTGCCAATCCAGATAGTATTTTAACCGGAATTGAAACACGAAGTTCTTCACCTGTGCGAATTCTTAGGAATAAAAATTTGATATCAAATATTTTAGGATTGTATCCTTGTGGCGAAGGTGCTCGGTTACGCTGGAGGCATTATGTCTGCTGCAGTTGATGGAATTAAATGTGCTCTTGCGGTTTTAGAGAATTAATATCTCTTAATCGTTTAACGATTTCAACTAAATTTTCTACTAAGTAATCAATATCTTCTTTTGTATTTTCCTCACCAAAACTTGTTCTTAATGCTCCTGATGCCAATTGGGAAGATAATCCTATTGCATTCAAAACATGGGATGGATTAGATGAACCCGTTGAACATGCAGAACCACTAGAAGCACAAATTCCCTTAGCATCTAAATTTAATAATAAAGATTGCCCTTCTATACATTCAAAAGAAAAATTAGCATTGCCAGGTAATCTTTTTTCTTTTGCTCCATTTAATTTAATATTAGGAATTTTTTTCTCTATCTGATCGATATAATAATCTCTTATTTCTTTCAAATGTTTCATATGTTGCTCTAAATGTATATTAGCAAGTTCACAAGCTTTTCCTAATCCAACAATTCCTGGAACATTTTCCGTACCAGCTCTTTTATCTTTTTCTTGATGCCCTCCATCTATAAACTTTTCAAATGAAATTCCGTTTCTTACATATATTGCACCAATTCCTTTTGGTGCATATAGTTTATGTCCTGATAAAGATAACATATCTATCCCCATTTTTTGGACATCAATTGGAACATTTCCACATGCTTGAACAGCATCTGTATGAAATATAATATTATACATTTTTGCAATTCTAGCGATTTCTTGGATAGGTTCAATTGTACCAATTTCATTATTAGCAAACATAATACTAATTAAAATAGTATCATTTCTAACAGAATTCATCAACTCATCTAAATTAATAAAGCCATTTTCATCAACATTTAAATAAGTCACTCTAAATCCTTCCTTTTCTAAGCTTCTACAAGTATGAAGTACAGATGGATGTTCGATTTTTGATGTAATAATATGCCTTCCTTTAAAGGCATTTTTATGAGCAATTCCTTTAATTGCTGTATTATTACTTTCTGAACCTGATCCAGTAAAATAGATTTCATTTGATTTACAATGAATTAATTTTGCCACTTTTTTCCTTGCTTCTTCTACTGCTTTTCTAGCATTTCTTCCAATGGTATACATAGAAGATGGATTTCCAAAGTTTTCTTTTAAATATGGTAACATTTCCTTTAATACATCTTCTTTTATCCTTGTTGTAGCAGCATTATCAAAATATCGAATATCCATATTCGCTCTCCTTATATTTTAGAATATACTTATATTATATTCAATATTTAATATCATATTGACAGTATTTTCTTAATTTTATCTAGGTTTTCTATTACAGCTTGATATCCATATTGGTAGCAACTATCTAATTTTTGCACATCTAAAAGTCCTGTTCTATCGGTTTGGATAGTTAAAACAAAATTACTTTGTTCTAAATTTTCTTCTGAAATCTTATTTCCCATAATATCAATTGTTCTCATTGCTAAATCCATAATATTACTATTTTCATCAATATCATCTGCTTTAAAATTAATGGCAATCACTTTGTCTGCTCCCTGTTTTTTTACTTCTGAAACAGGTATATTATCTAATACCCCTCCATCTATAAATCGATATTGTTTAAATTTACAAGGGCAAAAAACAGCTGGAAAACTGCTACTGGCTCTCACCGCTTTTCCAATAGTTATGTCTGTTATATATTGTGATTGATTATTTTTTTGTCTAGGAATTTTATTTGTAAAAATATATTCTTTCGCATTTCCTATATCTACTGCTGGAATAACAAGTGGTATTCTTTTTATATCTTTTATTGTTCTTGCTCCCTTTTTTAATGCTAATCGGTTATAAGCTTCTTCTATAATTCTACCTGTTTTCAATCCTTTTATTTCTACTTTTTTATTTATCATAAAATTTTTGATACCAGAAATAACAGGTGTTGAATTTATACCAGCAATATCTTTTGAGTATCTCTTAAATAATATATAAATGTAATATGGTGAATAACCTAAAGCATATAAAGAAGCAATGAGTGCCCCTGAACTTGTACCTCCAATTATATCTATTTTAATTTTATTATCTTCTAATGCTTTTAAAGCTCCTGCATGTGCAATTCCTCTTATTCCACCTCCTGATAAAGCCAAACCTAACTTCAAAAAAACACCTTCTTACTTTTACTTATTTTAAATAGTATTTACTTTTTTATATGAATTTAATCAAAAAAAGTTAATTTACTCTATTTAAATTTAGAATAAATTAACTTTTGAATTAATTATCATCTGTAAAATAAATTTCTCCAAATCCATACTTTACTTGATAATAACTTCCGATAAAAAATGGTTCTGTCTCCTCTTTCAACTCATAAGTTGGCCCTATTACTTCTTTTCCCTGTTCATCAATTGACCCCCATTTTCCATTCTTTTTTACAGCTGCAAAACCATATTCATTAAATTCTGTTATCTTATCGTATTTTGGTTCGATTACTACATTTCCATCTTTATCTACAAATCCCCATTGGTTATTTTCCATTTTAGAAAATAGGTGATTATTAAGATACACTTCTGAATTTTTTAATTCTTTTCCTTCTTTGTCGAAATACTTTTTCTCTGTATCATTATAAATTATTATATAATCATTTTTTACTTCTACTGTTGCATTTATCATTTCACAAATTTCTGTCATATCTTTTGCATACAATTTAGTCATATTATTATTCCCTGTCACTGCCTGTATTATATTCGTATCCTGTAGCCTTTGAAGTGAATCATTTTCAATTCCAATTTTTATCTTGTCGTCATCATCTATCACACCTAATTTTGAGCCCTCAGAACTTACAATAAAATAATTCTCATATAAATATTCAATATAATTATATTTTTCTTCTATTATTTGTTTTCCATCTTTTCCAATAATACCATATTTTGTCCCATTTTCATTATTAATTCTAATTCTATATTTTTCATTAGTTGTATTTAATATGGCTGTATTAATATTAATGTTAGCTTCTGTTCCATTACTATTATATACCGTTGTCCCTTGTTCATTTTTTGCATATACATAAATTCCTGTAATATCAATCTGATTATATTGTGTTGGAACAATAACATTTCCTTCTAAAGATGCTACTCCATATTTTTTACTTTTTTCTATTACTAATAATTGATTTGCTTCATCATAAACGATAGATTGATATTCATTTTTTATGATCTCTTTTTCATTTTTTGTCATACCAAATTGCCCATTTTTTGCTCCTATTAAATAAGCATTTTCATTATCATGAATTTCTGTTATTCTAGACAATTGATTATACTCTGTTTTTAATATTGTTTTCCCTTTGTTTGAAATATACCCATAACGATATCCATCTTGTGTTTTGTTTGATACAATATATCCAGCATATTGATATCCATTTTCTGTTGTATAATATCCATCTACATTGATTTGGTCATATTCTATGTTGATTAGCTTATTTCCTTTTATATTAATAACTCCATATTTATCATTTTGCTTTACTAAAAGTTCTCCCTCTTTATATGGTAATCCATCAATTTCATCATAAATTGGTTTTGTTATTTTTTTACCTTCAAAATTGATTAAACCATATTTTCCCTTTTCATAATACATTAGCACACTTTTTTCATACATTAGATTACTAGCAATATTTTTTAATCGAATTGGCTCTATCTTTTCATATTCATTGAAAATCTCTTCTTTTTTTTCATTCAAAACTTTTATTTCGTCATCTTGATAACATATAAATACTGATTTTTCAGGATTTGGTATTTTTATATCATCATATTTTGTCTCAATTACTAAATTTCCTCTCCTATCGATCACTCCAGATAAGTCATTTTGTTTCAAAATAAAATAATTATATTGTTCTACTTTCGCAATCTCATATTTTCTGCCACTTTCTTTGATAAAATAATGAGCTATTACACTAATAATAATAACAAATATTATACATATTACAATATTTCGAATAATAAATTTCCTTTTCATGAGTTAATCCTTCTTTCCTTATTCTTCTACTTCATTTAAATTTTCTATTTTACTTTTATATGCTTTTACTTTTAATATTCTTTTATCTTCATACTCTTCTATTTTATAAGTTACTGTCTGTGTTTCTATAATTGGATTTTCTTCTTCCTCTGGTATTCTTCCTAACTCCTCTTGCAAAAATCCCGATAATGTATCATAATCTCCTTCTGGAATATCTGCATTTAGAAGTTTATTCACATCATGAATTGGCATACTACCAACTAATAAATAGGTATTTTCATCTATTTTCTCAAATTCTTTCTCTTCTTTATCATATTCATCATAAATATCACCAACTAATTCTTCTAATATATCTTCCATTGTAATTATCCCTGCTGTTCCACCATATTCGTCTATAATAATAGCTATTTGCATTTTATTTTTTTGCAATTCTTTAAAAACTTCATTGATTAATCTATTCTGTGACACAAAATAGGCATCTTTTATCACATTTTTTACTTTAAAACTTTTTTTATTGATATTCTTTAATACATCTTTAACATATAAGATACCTTTTATTTCATCAATCGTTTCGTCATAAACAGGTATTCTACTATAGCGATACTCTTCTTTTGAAAGTTCTTCCATTAGCTCTTCGGTGCTAATATTCATATCCACTGCAAAAATATCTTTTCTATGTTTCATAATTTCGGATACTGTTATATCATTAAATTCAAAAACATTATTAATTAGTTCTTTTTCTTCTTCTTTTATCGTTCCCTTTTCTTCTCCTTGGTCTACCATCATTTTTATTTCTTCTTCGGTTACAAATTCTTCTTCATTTTCACCCACTCCAAATAATTTAGAAATTGCGTTGGTGACAAAAGTTAAAAATTTTACAAATGGTGAAGCTATAATGGAAATTGCATGAATAACATTAATGGTTTTAAAAGCAATTTTCTCATAATTTTTCATAGCTAATCTTTTTGGTACAAGCTCTCCACATACCAATGTAAAAAAAGAAAGTATAATTGTAATAATGATAATAGAAATACTTTTCCATATTCCTATACTAAAAAATGGCATAATTTGATATAACATTGGTGCTAACTTCTCTGAAAATGTATCCGATGCAAAAGCACTTGATAAAAATCCTGCTAAAGTAATTCCTATTTGTATAGTTGCTAAAAACTTACTTGGTACCTTTAACATTTTTTGAATCTGTTTTGCTTTTTTATTTCCTTCTTTTGCTTGTTTTTCTATTTTCGAATCATTTAACGATATAAATGCAATTTCACTCGCTGCAAAAAAAGCATTGAAAAAAATTAAAATTGCCAAGATAATTAATTGTGATAACATTTAAATATCTACTCCTTTTTTGAAATTGTTGTATTTATTATATATTTTTTTCTTTTTTTTTTCAATAATATTTATTATAATTATAAAGAAAAAACAACTAATATAATTATTATATCAGTTGTTTTTATTTTACATACCTGTAACAGGTAATTTTTTTGCTTCTTTACTTACTCTTTTACTTGTATCAATTTGTGGTTTTTCTTCTTTATGATTTGTTACTGTTACCGTTATTTCTTGATTAAGCTCTAATTCTGCTTTAATAGGTTGTTCATAAATTTCATAACCATCTATTGTTTTGGTTTCTCTTATATAATAACTCCCTGGAATCAAATTTTCAACTACAATTTTTCCTTCTTCATTTGTTTTTAGTCCTGTATATACTGGTTCTTTATTTTCATTTAATAATTCAAATTCTACTCCTTCTAATAATTTTCCATCTTCTTCATCTTTTTTTATAATTATGATTTTTGTCTCATTTTTTTGATATTCATCCTTTATGTTTCCAGTTCCATCTTCATACGTTGCTGCTGTTAATGCATAATCTTGATAGTTACTATTTGGTGCTTCTCCATATAGTATTGGTTTTGTTTTAACTTTTGTCTCTACTTTTAAATTAAAACTTCCTTTTTCTTTCATATTTTTAATTGGTACTAATATTTTAAACGTTTCATTTGGACTAAATTCTGTTTTTTCTTCATTATTTTTATTTGTTAATTTAATCCCTCCTAAATCTTTTCCATCATCTTTTGTTAGTATTATTTTATAATTTTCAATATTTGCTCCCGCTTTTACTGTATAGCTTTTTGATACATATTCCTTTTCTTTTTCATCTTGTTTCCACTCGTTTTCTATTTTATTTATTGTAATACTACTAGATATTTTAGTTTCATTTGAATTTTGTGCATTATAAATTATATTTTTCATAGCACTCAATGTTCTTTCTCCCGCTTCTCCAATAGCTCCATAATCTTCTGGATTATTTCCATGAATATAGCAATACACTGCTTGTTTTGTTGCTGTAAATGCCTCTTCTTTATTGGCTACCCCTAGTTCTTGTATACTTTTATAAGGATATCCATTAACAATTCTCCTCCATAATCCAATATCTTGAATTGCACTTTGAACAGATACAGTATAAGCAGATGATTCTGCTCCTGGCTTCGTTTTATCTAGACAATAAGCTGGATAATCTATACCATCTTTCGTATACTGTACATAGCTTACCTTTACAACTGAGCCTTTATAGGTAAGTAAATTCCCACAGTTTCCTATTGAATAAATATTTGCTGAAGTTATATTTTCTGCATAGACTGAATTTATAAAACCTATTATATTTAAGATAAATACTATACTTATAATCATTAAACTACTAATTCTTCTTATTAATTTTACTTTTTGTCTACTTCGTGAACTGATATTTTTTAATTGCTTCTTTTTGTTCAAATTTAATTTTCCTCACTTTCTTCTATTTTTTCTCTTCCTTGTATACATCTTCTGTATTCTGGTTGATTTTCAACACAAGTAATAAGTGTGATCGTATTTTCATTTGTATTTTCTAAATTTGTCCAATCTGTATCTTTTATAATAACATGCTTTATTACACTATATTCTTTTTTAATATCCTGGTATTGGTAATATATTTCATCTCCTTCCTTTAATTGTTTTAAATTTTGAAAATAGTTGTTTTTATATCCTCTATTATGTGCTGCTAGACCAATATTTCCCTCGTCTTTTTTAGTTTCTTCAAAATGGCCTATAAAGTCATCCATTATTTCTTTTGTTGTTCCTTCCTGTATATTTGCCTTTAAATTAATGCAAGGAATTTCTAAATACCATGTTTCAAAAGTTTTATCTTTTGTATTTTCTTTTTCTATATTTTCTTCCGTTTCATTTGAATTTACTTGAATGTTTTCATTATTGACTTTAAAACTTACTTTAAATATACCCTTTGGTGTAAATAAATAAATATTTGAAAAAAATAAATTTACGATTAAAAATAAGATGATTGCTATAACAAAACTAATAATATTGATATATATCGTGCTATAACGAAACATACATATATAGGTACCTCCTAACTTATTTAATTGTTTTTTGAAATTTTACAGATTAAAAATGAATTTAAAAATTTGATTTTAAAAATTTATGAGTTAACTCTTATTTCATAATAATACATTTTTTGCTATTTGTAAAGAACTTTTCGTCGCAAAATTCGACATTTTCTTTTTATACTTTTATGAAAAATAGATTAACCTATGCTAGATTAATCTATTTCCAAATTTAAGTCAAAATAAAATTCTACACCTTTTTCTTTATTTATAACTCCATAACTATTCTTATAATGATTCATAACTGCTTTTACAAAAGCTAGTCCAATACCACTTCCTCCATCTGTTCTATTCCTTGATTCATCAATCTTATAAAAACGATTCCAAATTCGACCTATTTGATCTTCTGAAATATTATCACCAGTATTAAAGACCTTTACTTCTACTTTATTTTGCTTAATATCTACTTCATTTTTTATTTCAATTACTTTTTTACCATCTACTTCTTTTGCGTGTTTAATTGCATTTGTAATATAGTTAGTAATTACTTGCTCAATATAAAAGTCATCTGCTACTACATTAATTTCCTCTAATGTATCAAATTCTACCTTTATTGCTCTTTCTTCTAATATCACTTGTGATTTTCTTATAACTTCTTTCTCAACTTCTACTATGTTAAATTTTGTATCATTGAATTCTCTTTTTCCATATTCTAATTTCATTAGTTCTAAAAGTTGTTTTACTAATTTATCCATTTTATTAGTCTCATCTAAAATGACTTCTGAATAAAACTTTCTACTTTCTTCATCTGAATTTACATTTTCTAAAAGTCCCTCACTATATCCTTGTATTAAAGCAATTGGTGTTTTTAATTCATGGGATACATCAGATATAAAGCTTTTTCTCATTTCATCTATTTTTGATTTTTCTTCAATATCTTTTTCTAATTCTATATTACTACTTCTTAGCTGTTTTATTGTTTTTTCTAATTTATCAGACATAACATTAATACTTTTCCCTAAATTGTTTATCTCGTCATCTGTATCTGTAGTTTGATATTTGTGGCTAAAGTCCAAGTTGGCCATTTTTTTTGCAATATCGTTTAATTGTAAGATTGGATCTGTGAATTTTCTGGATACATAGGATACAATTACTGCCGCAATTAAAATGGTAAAACCTGCCATTAAATATAAGAAGTTGTTTGATATCTTTACGCTTTCTTGTATAGAAGTAATGGGTATTCTAATATATAATAAATATCCATTATCCAAAATAGATGCCAATAATATATAAG
Source organism: uncultured Clostridia bacterium (assembly GCA_947631335.1). Classification (GTDB taxonomy): domain Bacteria; phylum Bacillota; class Clostridia; order TANB77; family CAG-508; genus CAG-269. The sequence goes on along the minus strand of CANRKZ010000003.1, from coordinate 30,786 downwards.
TTATACCATTTCTACTATCTTTAATTTCTGTAATAACAAAATTTTCACTTCTTTCTATTATCTCTCCAGCGCCAGTATTAAATCTACTAGTCATTTCATTCATTTGTCCAAAAGTCGAATAGAAATCTTTATTAGAAGTATAAATATTAACATTTTCATTATTTCGAATTAATATATCAAAATTGTTTTGTATCGCAATTTGTTCTAATTGTTTTTCTAAATTTTCTCCTTGTTGTTTATTGTAATAATCATTTACTGTTTCATAAACTGACTTTAAAGTTTGCCTTTTGCTGTATAAATAAAATTTTCCCAAAACAAAATTGTTGACTAATATTAGAAACAGAATAATTACTACGATTACCAAAGATAATGTAAAAAATAGTCTAACTCTTACTGATTTTAATGGATTTATCTTTTCTTTCATTTTTATCCTCTTCTTACTATTTTATTTCAAATTTATATCCAATACCCCTTATGGTCTTGATATATTTTCCTTTTTTTCCTAGCTTATGTCTAATCTTTTTTATGTGACTATCAATGGTTCTAGAATCTCCATAATAATCATAATTCCAAACATTATTTAGTATTTTATCTCTTGATAATGCTATGTTCTTATTTTCTATTAAATACGTTAACAACTCATATTCCCTTAAGCTAAGTTCTACTAATTTTCCTTCAACTTTTACGGTTCTTCCTTCTTTATCGATTTCGATGCCACCATATTCTTTAATTTCTTTTAGATTCTGATTGATTCTTTTTAAAATAGCTTCCACTCTTGCTACTAAAATTTTTGGACTAAATGGCTTTGCTATATATTCATCCACTCCAAGTTCAAATCCAAATAATTCGTCTTGCTCTTCTCCTCTGGCTGTTAGCATAATGATGGGAATATTAGATTCTTGTCTTATTTGTCTTAAAACAGACCATCCATCTAATTTTGGCATCATAACATCTAATAAAATTAAATTAATTTTATACTTATTTTCTTCAAATAATTCTAAAGCCTTTTCTCCATCTTCTGCTTCTAAAATATTAAATCCTTTTGCTACTAAGAAATCTTTTATTAATTTTCTCATTCTAGCTTCATCATCTACAACTAAAATATAATTATCCATTTTTATCTACTCCCATATTTTCTATATTATATATTATAAATAGTAATTATGTCTATATCGTGAACAAAAATTTAAAATATTATAAAGTTATGTTCATTATAATATAATTGCTTATACATAATTGTTGAGTTGATTGGATTACTTAACTAAGTATCTATTTAAAAAATAGAATCTATTAGATTTTATTTTTACGAAAGAAAAAGGTGAGATATCTTATAACAACAATTATTAAAATATTTTTTAGAGGTTTTAAAATGTATTCAAATATTAACCCACTTACACGAAAAGAGGCAAAAAAATACCGGAGGAAAAGCGCTGTTATTGTACCAAATGGTATAACCAAAATTGGTGACGGTGCTTTCTGTGATTTTACTACATTCAAAATGATACTTTAACTGAATATATTAAAGAAACATGATATCCATTGAACATTAACTTAAAAAGAGTATAATTATAATAATTATACCCCTTTTTCTTTATTAGTTTTTGATATAAACTGTTTTCGTATCATAAACAAGCTCTATGTCTTCTTCTTTTAATATTTTCATGATCTTACGATTAATATTTTCTTTTTCTGCTAAATAACTTGGATAATCTACTGAATCTGTATAACTACAAACTAATATGTTAATCCCATTGTCTTTAATCTCATCAAATTTTACGATAATAGAATCATCATAAATAGCATCTCTTTCTTGCAACATTTTCTTTACTTTTGTTTCAAATTGCTCCAATTTTTCTAACGGTGTATTAATTTGAATGCATAAATTTGTCTTGTATCTTCTTTTTTCCATTTTGCTCCAATTAATAATCGAAGAATTTGAAATAATTGAATTAGGTATATTCACAATCGAGTTTTCAAAAGTTCTTATCCTTGTGCTTCGAAAAGTAATATCTTCTACTGTTCCCTCAAATGGAGGCATTTCAATCCAATCTCCTACTGTAAATGGTTTATCTAGAAAGATAACCATTCCTCCAAATAAATTCTTTGCAGTATCTTGTGCAGCAAGTGTTATAATGACACCACCAATTCCTAATCCTGCTATTAACCCATTTAAATTGATTCCTAAAAGTGTAATGATAATAAACCCTGCTATCATATAGATTAAGGCCCTTGCTATTTTTAAAAGAAAATCAAACATAGAATCTTCTACTCCTCCGTTTGTCCTTTCTTTCATCTTTTTTACCAAGGTTGCTTCAGAGGTAAAACTTGCTGCCAAGCCTTTTGCAAATACTATTACACTTATAATTTCAAATGCTTTTGTAACAAATTCCATTACTTCATTTGAAATGTTTAATAATTGTTTTAAAAATATAATTGCAAGATATACTCCTAATAAACTTAAGAAAATTCTTAATGGATTATAAAATGCACTTTCTTTTATTTTCCTTTTATTTCTTGTTTTAAACTTAAACATTCTAATAATGATATATGCGAATCTAGAACTAAAAATTCTAAAAAATGTAACAATACCTATTGATATTATGATATCTATTAGTTGTTCTGATGCTATATTAGGTATCCAATCTAATATTTGTTTCATTTTTTCCTCCGTATTATCCCATATAGTCTCTTAATTTTTTACTTCTACTTGGATGTCTTAATTTTCGTAATGCTTTTGCTTCAATTTGTCTAATCCTCTCACGAGTTACCTCAAACTCACGTCCTACTTCTTCAAGAGTTCTCGCTTTTCCATCTTCTAATCCGAATCTTAACTTTAACACTTTAGCTTCTCTTGGTGTTAAAGTATTCATGACCTCTTCTAACTGTTCTTTTAGTAAAGTATAAGCAGCTGAATCATGAGGTGCTGGTGAATCATCATCTTGTATAAAATCTCCCAAATGGCTATCATCTTCTTCTCCAATTGGAGTTTCTAAAGATACAGGATCTTGTGCTATTTTTTGAATTTCCATTACCTTTTCAACTGGTATTTCCATTTCTTCGGCAATTTCCTCTGGTGTTGGTTCTCTTCCTAATTGCTGTAATAAATGTCTTGATGTTCGAATTAACTTATTAATTGTTTCTACCATATGAACTGGAATTCTGATAGTTCTGGCCTGATCTGCAATAGCTCTTGTAATAGCTTGTCTAATCCACCATGTGGCATAAGTACTAAATTTAAATCCTTTTGTATAGTCAAATTTTTCTACGGCTTTTATCAATCCCATGTTACCTTCTTGAATTAAGTCTAAGAATAACATTCCTCTTCCTACATATTTTTTAGCAATACTAACTACTAATCTCAAATTAGATTCCGCTAATTGCTTTTTAGCATATTCATCGCCCTCTAGAATTTTTTTTGCTAAATCTAGTTCTTGTTCAAATGTTAAAAGTGGTATTCTTCCTATTTCTCTTAAATACATCCTAACCGGGTCATCTACATTAATTCCTTCATAACTTGTTTCTGTTATTTCGTCCAACTTTAAGTATTCAACTTCTTTTAAATCTTCGATATCTGGTTCTTCCTCCATGTCATCGCTTAAATTAACTCCTAATTCTTCAAAAGCATCAAATACTTTATCAATTTGCTCTGGATTAACATCATCAAGTTCTTTTGCTAAATCTCCATAAGTTATTCTACCTTGTTCTTTGGCCTTTTTTAAAATACTATTTACTTTTTCATCTTTGATTCTATTATCTTGCTCTTCTTTTGTTTTCTCTTCCTCTTCCTTTTCCTTCTTTTCTTGTTCATTATTTTTTATCTTTTCTGCTACTTTTTTCTTTGTTTCTTTTCTTGCTTTTTCTATTTTTTCTAGATTTTTTTCTTTTTCTAACTTTTTAGTATTTGCCTTTTCTTCGTAGTTTTCTTCTACCTCTTCTATTTTTCTTTCCTCTTTCTTTTTCGTTGTTTTTGTTTCTAATTCTTCTAATTCATCCTTCTTTTTCGCCATCAATTTTTCACCTCTACTTAATTTTCGCTAATCGAATAATAATACTACTTAACTCTCTTTCTAGTTCTTTTTTTTGATTATCTTCCAGTTCTGTTTCTAGCAGTTCTATGATTTGAAATTTTCTTTCATTTAATCGATCTTTTTCATAACTTTGCATAATATCATCAATTGCCTTTTCTATATCGTTAATTTCATAATCATCAGCTAAAATTGCTGTAATATGATTTTGTTCTTCTTCACTTAAATTATCTAACATTCCGTTGATATTACTATTTCCCTTTTCAAATTCTTCATACAGTTTTTTTAAAATTTGTTGATTTAATTCGTCTTTAAAATTTTCTATTTTTATATTTTGTTTTATAATTTGAAAAACGTTTAAATCTCCCATTAATAAAATAGCTAATACTGTGTTCTCCCTTTTTCTTGTGGATTCGGCTATTTCTTTTTTTTCTATTTTCTGATGTCTTACAACTGGTTTTCCTTTTTCTAATATTTTTTCACTTTTAGTATCTGCATAAGTTAATTTATTAACTTCTGCATAGATTGCTTCTTTTGAAATTGTATATTCTCTTGAAATTTTTTCGATATAGACCTCTCTTTCCATTGTATTATCTACTTTTGAAATTAATTTTGCTATTTCATTTAAGAATTTTATCTTGTCGTTGGTACTTTCTAAGTTTAAATCTTGCTTTAACACTTTTACTTTGAATTCAATAACCGAAAGGGCTTTATCAATTAAAGCTTGAAATCTTGCATTTCCATATTTTATAATATATTCATCTGGATCTTTTGCACCTTCCATTTGTAATATTCTAATATCGCATCCCATATTTTGTAAAATATCTAAGGCTCTTATTTTTGCAGTAAGTCCTGCTTCATCTGAATCAAAACTTAAGTATATTTGCTCAGAATTTTTTCTAAGTAACCAACCTTGTGCTTGCGTTAAAGCTGTACCGAAGTGGTGCAACTACATTCGTAATTCCTCTTTGATGCAAGGAAATAACATCCATGTAGCCTTCTACAATAATAAGTTTTTTTGTATTTGCTTTTTTTGCTACATTTAGTCCAAACAAATTTCTTCCTTTACTATAAACAATGTTTTCTGGCGAGTTAATATATTTTGGTTTCGAATCATCTAAGACTCTACCACCAAATGCTATGACTCGTCCTCTCGTATCGCAAATAGGAAACATCAATCTATTTCTATATCTATCAATATACTTACCATTATCGCTTTTATTTACTAATCCAGATTCTAGAATTTCAGGATCTTGAAATCCTTTTTCTTTTAAAGCTTGATATAATTCATCAAATTTTCCTGAAAATCCAAGTCTAAAAGATTGTAAAGTTTCATTTGTAAGCTTTCTTTTTTTGATATACTCTTGTGCTATTTTAGATTCTGGTTTATATAAATTCTCATGATAATATTGAGCTGCAAATTCATTTACTTTAAAAACTTTAGATTTTAATTCTTCTCTTGCTGAATCTACATTGTTTTCTAAAGTTGGCAATTGTATATTGGATCTTTCTGCTAAAGTCTGAACTGCTTCTACAAAACTAATTCCTTCAATTTTTGTTAAAAAGGTAAATACATTTCCTCCTACTCCACATCCAAAACAATGAAATATTTGTTTATCTGGTGAGACTGAAAAAGAAGGTGATTTTTCATTATGAAATGGACATAATCCAAAAAAATTTCTCCCGCTTCTTTTTAAATGCACATATTGTGATATGATATCTACAATATCATTTGTTTGCCTTACTTCATCAATAATCTCATCACTATATCTTGGCATTTTATCCTCACTTTCTCTTAAATTATTTCAAATAAATGTACATACATATATTATTCGACACGTTTTACATAAGTCCTTCTTTGCTATAAAAAAATGTTAAAAGGGATATGCCCTTTTAACATTTTTATTTAAATTTTTGAATTAATCCTTTTAAAGTAACTCTTTGTTTTTCTCCTGTTTTTGTATTTTCAAGTTCTAAACTATCTCCTTCTGTTTTATCTCCCAACACTACTAGATATGGCGTCCCTAGAACTTTACAATCTTTTATTTTAACACCAATATTTAAATTTTCTCTATCATCCAAAATAGTGCCTATTCCTTCTTGTTTCAATTTAGAATATACTTCATTTGCTAATTTTACTTTTTCTTCGTTATCCATTTTAGGTATAATTTGAACTTTATATGGGGCAATGGTTTCTGATAAAGAAAAACCACATGGTCCCCATTTAGGATCATTTATTAAACATTGTTCATAAAGAGCAGCTACTGTTCTACTTACTCCGATTCCATAACACCCCATGTAATACAATGCTTCTTTTCCATCTTTATCAATATATTTTCCATTCATAATTTCTGAATATCTTGTTTCTAATTGGAATATATGTCCTAATTCCATGGTTCTTATTTCTTTAAAATTTGAAATATCTTCTATTCCATATTCTTCCTTTAAATATTCTTCATAATTTTCTTTTTCTAACACTTCTTTATTTAGTCCTATTCCTGTCGTTTCATCATATAGGATCTTATCTTCACCTTGGTCAGAAATTAACATGAATTCTTCTGATTTCTTTCCTCCCATATCGCCATTGTCTGCAACGATAGGAATTACTTTCATTTCTAATTTTTTGAATATTTCTAAAAATGCTGTCCTTAAATTTTGATATGATTTTACCATTCCTTCTTCGTTCATATCAAAACTATATGCATCAAGCATTGGAAACGCTTTTCCTCTTAACATATATCCTCTTGTTCTTATTTCATTTCTAAATTTCTCTCCAATTTGATAATAGGTTACTGGTAAGTTTTTATATGATCTTAATTTTTCTCTTAGAAATTCTAACATTGCTTCTTCTCCTGTTGGAGCCAGACAGAATGTTCCCTTATTTGATTCTGTAATTAGCATGGTTCCATTATCCACGTAATGGTCATATCTTCCTGAATTTTTCCATATAGTGTCTGGTTGCAAAGTTGGAAGTAATACTTCTATACATCCATATTTATTTAAAGTTTCTACTATAATTTGTTCTACTTTTCTTCTTACTAATAGTGGAACCGTATTATATCCAAATAATCCTGCTCCATATTGTACTAATTGTCCTGTCTGTAATAATATACTCTGTCCTGGATACCTTTCATCGATATTATTCAATTTAACAGTTCCCATTCCTGTTTGTGATAATTTCATATAAACTCCTTCTTTCTATTTTTGATTTTCTATATTTTCTTTTTGTTGTTCTTTTAAATCTTCCCTTTCGGGAGTAGGAGCCTCCACTTGTCCTTTTTCAATTAAATCATCTATTACTATTTGTTTGTTTTCATCTAATTTATATCTTGGTAATTCTGGCAACTCTTCTAAAGAATTATACCCAAACATTCTTAAAAATTCATTTGTCGTTTTATAAGACATAGGTTTTCCCGGTAAGTCTATTTTTCCAGCCTCCTCAATCAATCCATATTCTAATAATTTATATACACATGCATCTGCAGAAACTCCTCTAATTGCTTCAATTTCTGCTCTTGTAATTTTTGGATTATAAGCAATAATGGCTAAAGTTTCTAAAGCGGCCTTCGATAAATTAGGTTTATTTCTCTTATCAAGTACTGGATATATATATTCATACAATTCTTTTTTAGTACATAATTGATACGAATTTTCTAATACTATTAGTTCAATTCCTCTATTTTCTTTTTTATATTCTTCCTGCATACTTTTTACTATATTATCTATATCTTCAGATGATATCTCTAATACTAGTATTAGTTCACTTTTTTCAACTGGTCTTCCTGCTGCAAAAAGTATTGCTTCTATAATTGATTTTTTTTGATTGATTTCCATTTATTTTCCTTCTTATTCTTTTATTTTAACTCTTATATTATGTCAAAAAAATATGCGTATGTCAATATTTTTTCGATTTTCTTGCACTTTATATTTTAATATGATAATATAATAAAAACTAGTTTCGGAGGTAATTTTATGGAAGAAAAGAAAAATATAGAAGTTGTTTCAGGTGATGGTTCAAACTTAGATATATCTCCTGTTTATGATCATTTAAATGCTTCTACTCCTAAAAGTTCAGATAAAAAACCTAAAAATATAATTATACCAAAAGAAAGGTCTAAACAAGAGAAAAAAGAAGAAAAAAAAGATTAAATTACATACTTGCATTTTAAAAGAAAAGAGCCAAATCCATAATAGGTCTGGTTCTTTTTAGTTTTTATAACTTTATTTCATCTTTTACTACTTTTCTCGTAAAACCAACATAGTTTGATAAAATTAATTCAAGAAGTATTTTTCTAAATTATTCATCTATAAACATTCATTTTAATACAATTAATTTTTTTTAAAACTAAATAATAAACTATATATTATATAAGTCTAATTAGTAATAAAATTTATCTTGACATTGATAGTATTTAGGCATATACTAAACTTGTAAAATCAAAGAAAAAGGAGGCACTTATCAATATGGATAACATGATAGAAATTAGATGGCACGGTAGAGGTGGCCAAGGAGCAAAAACCGCTTCACTTTTACTTGCTGATGCTGCTTTCAATACAGGAAAATATATTCAAGGTTTTCCTGAGTATGGTCCTGAAAGAATGGGAGCTCCTATTACTGCTTACAACAGAATAAGCACAAATCCCATTACAATTCATAGCAATATTTATGAGCCAGATTATGTAGTTGTAGTAGATGATACTCTTTTAGAAGTAGTAGATGTAACAGCTGGTTTAAAAGATACTGGAGCAATTGTCATTAATACTACAAAATCTTCTGATTATTTAAAAAGTGTGCTAAAAGGATACAAAGGAAGTATCTATACAATTGATGCTAGAAAAATATCAGAAAAAGCTTTAGGTAGATATTTCCCAAATACTCCTATGCTAGCTGCTATTGTAAAGGTAAGTAATATTATGTCTGATGAAGCTTTACTAGAAGATATGAAGGGTTCTTTTAAACACAAATTTGCTAAAAAACCAGAAGTAATTGAAGGAAATATGAAAGCTTTAAAAATGGCATTAAAGGAGGTTAAAAAGATATGACAAATATAAATTCAAATACTCCTATGGAGAAAATGACACCTGGTGGTAATATTTATACATCTGGTAATGCAAAAGAATTTAAAACTGGTGATTGGAGAAGTATAAAACCTATTTTCCTAAGTGAAAAATGTAAACAATGTGGTCTATGTTTTCCTGTTTGTCCAGATGATGCGATCCCAGTTGGTTCAGATTTCAAAAGAAAAGATTTCAATTACGATTATTGTAAGGGATGCGGTATATGTGCTAAAGTTTGCCCTTTTAATGCAATTGAAATGAAAGAAGAATAATAGATTAAATTATAAATTTAAAAATAATTAAAAGAAAGGAAGAATAAATATATGAGTATAAGAGAAAGATTAAGTGGCAATGAAGCTGCTGCAACTGCTATGAAACAAATAAATCCTGATGTAGTAGCAGCATTTCCAATTACTCCATCTACTGAAATTCCACAATACTTTTCAACTTTTGTGGCGAATGGAACAGTTGATACAGAATTCGTCGCTGTTGAAAGTGAACATAGTGCAATGTCAGCATGTATTGGTGCGGAAGCTGCAGGTTCAAGAGCCATGACAGCAACTTCTGCAAATGGTTTATCTTTAATGTGGGAAATGATTTACATTGCCTCTAGCTTAAGATTACCAATTGTTTTGTCTTTAGTAAATAGAGCCGTATCTGGTCCTTTAAATATTCACAATGATCATTCAGATGCTATGGGAGTTCGCGATAGCGGATGGATTATGTTATTTTCTGAAAATAATCAAGAAGCTTATGACAACACATTAATGGCTCATAGAATTGCAGAGCATGAAAGTGTACAATTACCTTTAATGGTATGTCAAGATGGTTTTATTACATCTCATTCAATTGAAAATATTGAATTAGTAGAAGATGAAAAAGTAAAAGAATTTGTAGGAGAATATCATCCTGAACATTATTTATTAAATAAAAAGGAACCAATTGCAGTTGGGCCTTTAGATGTTCAAACTTATTTATTTGAGCATAAAGCTCAACAAGCACAAGCTATGAAAAATGCAAAAAAAGTTATATTAGAAGTTGCCAAAGACTTTGAAAAAATGACGGGAAGAAGTTATAGTTTCTTTGAAGAATATAAATTAGAAGATAGTGAAGTTGCAATTGTTTGCATGAATTCAACTGCAGGTACTACAAAATTTGTAGTAGACAATTTAAGAAAAAAAGGATTAAAAGTTGGATTATTAAAACTTCGTGTATTTAGACCTTTCCCAGCAGAGGAAATAGCAAAAGCTTTATGTCATTTAAAAGCAATCGCTATCTTAGATAAAGCTGATTCTTTAAATGCTGCAGGAGGTGCTTTATTTGAAGATGTAACATCTGGCATGTATGTTAATAACACCCATGTTCCAGCTGTAAACTACATTTATGGAATTGGTGGTAGAGATACAAAAGCAAATGATATTGAAAAAGTATATGAAGACTTATTAGAAATTGCCAAAACAGGAAAAGTTGAAAATCCTTATCGCTATTTTGGATTAAGAAAGGAGGCGCATGAATAATGCCTTATAATGTAAAAGAAGTCGTAGCAAATAAACCTTCTAGGTTTACATCAGGTCATAGAATGTGTGCTGGTTGTGGTGCTCCTCCTGCTGCAAGAATGATTATGAGAGCTTTAAAACCAGAAGATCATGCTGTAGTTGCTACTGCAACAGGATGTATGGAAGTTTCTACTTTTATTTATCCTTACACAGCTTGGACAGACTCATTTATTCATACAGCATTTGAATGTGCGGCTGCTACTCTATCTGGAGCAGAAGCTGCTTACCAATCTTTAAAAAAGCAAGGTAAAATTAATCATACCACTAAATTTATTGCATTTGGTGGAGATGGTGGAACTTATGATATTGGAATTCAAAGTTTATCAGGTGCTATGGAACGTGGACATGATATGGTATATGTATGCTATGATAATGGAGCCTATATGAATACTGGTATTCAACGTTCTTCTGCAACTCCAAAATTTGCTGACACCACAACTTCACCTGCAGGAAGTGTAATTCCTGGTAAAATGCAATCTAGAAAAGATTTAACTAAGATTATGGTTGGACATCATTTACCTTATGTTGCTCAAACAGTCGGTTATATGAATTTTAAAGATATTTATGAAAAAGCTGAAAAAGCGATTTATACAGAAGGTCCCGCATTTTTAAATGTTATGGCTCCATGTCCTAGAGGATGGGGTTACCCAACTGATCAATTAATGCAAATTAATAAATTGGCAGTTGAAACTTGCTATTGGCCTTTATATGAAGTAATAGATGGAATTTATAAAATTAATTATAAACCTGCCAAAAAATTACCAATTGAAGAATTTTTAAAACCACAAAAAAGATTTAGACATATGTTTAAACCAGGTAATGAATGGATGATAGAAGAATTCCAAAAAGAAGTTGACAAGAGATGGCAAGAATTATTAGATTTAGAAAAAATAACAAATCAAGAATCTATATAAAAAAACAAGGTATTACCTTGTTTTTTTATATCATTGATTTAACTATTCTTATAAATTTGTATATCTTGAAATTACAAAATTACTTCTAACTGATACACTTTCCTATTTCCATCTAATTTAATTTTATTTTCTACTTCTTTACCATTTAAAATTACCTTTTCAACTCCTGTATTTTTTCCATTTGGATTTTTTATTTTAATATTATAGATACTTTCTTTCCATTTATATTGAATTTGATATTCTCTCCAATCTTTTGGAATACATGGATCTATTTTTAGATATCCTTGCTCTATCTTTAACCCCAATAAATATTCAATTCCTGCATTATAATACCAGCTACTAGAACCTGTATACCACGTCCAACCTCCTCTTCCTGCTAAGTTACTTGATCCATATATATCTGCTGCAATTACATAAGGCTCCACTTTATATTTTTTACTTCCTTCTTTTGTTCTACTATGCTCAATTGGATTAATCATTCTGTATAATTCTGTTGCTTTGTCTCCAAATCCTAGTATTGCCTCTGCAATAATAACCCAAATAGCACCATGTGTGTATTGTCCACCATTTTCTCTTACTCCTGGCAAATATCCTTTAATATATCCTGGTTCTAATTTACCTTTTTCAAAAGGAGGATCTAACAATTTAATAATTCCATTTTCCCTATCTACTAAATGATTTTCTAAGCTTTCCATTGATATATATTTTTTATCATTATCTGCTGCACCTGAAATAATACTCCAGCTTTGTGCAATACTATCAATCCTACATTCATCATTTTCCATACTTCCTAAAACATTTCCATCATCCATGAAAGCTCTTCTAAACCATCTACCATCCCATCCTTTTGTATTTAATGCCCTTTTTAAATTTCCTTTGACTTCTTCATACTTGTTAGCAAGTTCTTCGTCTCCTCTCATACGACAAACGGGAATAAATTCATCTAATATTTCATATTGAAAAAATCCAAGCCATACGCTTTCTCCTTTTCCTTTGTTTCCAACTGTACTAAATCCATCATTCCAGTCTCCAGATCCAATTTTTGGTAATCCATTTTCACCAAAATTTAAACTTCTTTGGATTGCTTTGATACAATGTTCATAAATTGTTTCTGATATTTTACTTTTCGGATATTTATCATATCTTTCATCTTGATTTTCTTCTAATATTTTCCCTTCTAAATAAGGCGTCTTCATATCTAGAATACTTATATCTCCTGTAAATTCTATATATTTTATTACAGAAAAAACCAGCCATAATAAATCGTCTGAAAATTTTGTTCGAATTCCTCGTCCGATTTTCTTCATGCCACCAATGAAGAACATCACCTTCTATAAATTGATGTTTACTGTGCTTTATAATTTGATTTTTCAAAAAAACTGGATCTAGATATTTTAATCCTAGTGCATCTTGTAATTGGTCACGGAATCCATAGGCTCCTCCTGATTGATAATATCCACTTCTTCCTATCAAACGACTTGTAATCGTTTGATAGGGAATCCATCCATTTAGGATAATATTTGTTGATTCCAAAGGTGTATATACCTGTAATCTTCCTAACAATTCTTTCCAATAATTCTTTACTTTTTCTAGTTCTTGTTTACAATTAGCTAATTTACTATATTTGTAAGCAATATTTTTACAATCTATTACATTTTTATCTGCTCCTAATATGATTGATATTTCCTTCTTTGCAAAACTTTCTAGTTCGATTTCTACTTCATAAGCAATACAAGCTTTCTTTCCTAGACCATCTTCGTTATTTAAACAAACTTTTCGTAATGCCTGTGGTTTAGCCAATCCTCCTTCTCCAAAGAAAAAGCTTTTATCTCCTGTATAAGAAGAAATTTTTTCACTGCAAGATACATAAACTTGCATATCTTCTGATTCATTTTGATATAAATTTTTGCATAAAATTAAGTTATTATTTCTATCAAGATGAGTAGTAAGAAATCCATTTGATTTCAATTCATCTTCTCCCACTACTGGTTTTACATAGTAATATAATTTTATTTTTTTACGATTTGGTGTTGTATTCTTTAGGTTCAATATTTGTACTTTGCAACTGTCTTCTCTTGGAACAAATATAGTTAATTCTTGTTCTATTTCATCACTTTTATGAAGATATCTTGCATAACCAAATCCATATATAACATTGTAATTTTTCTCATCCGGCATTGGATTTAATCCTAATGACCATGCTTTTTTATTTTCTTGATCTTTTAAATATATAATCTCGCTTGGAATATCATAGCTTGGATTATTTTCCCAAGAAGAAATACGACCAAGTCTACTATTTAAAAACCAACTGTATCCTCCCATATCTTCTGTTATTACACATCCAAATTTTTCATTAGCCATAATATGACTCCATACAGTAGGTAATCGATTTTCTTGATTTACTTTTATAAAATATTCTTTTCCATCTTCTGAAAATGCACCATATTCATTATAATACTTTAATCTTTCTGCATTATCTAATATATTAATATCTTCTTTTTCTTCTGTATATGGCTGTATTTCATTTTCTTCTTCTCCTATTTGTTTATATTTTTCTAAATATTCTTCTTCTAATTCTTTAATATTATTTTCAATTCCACCTTTACTGCTATCAATAATAATATTTGCCATAAAAGTTAAAAGTTTAATATCTTTTTTATCAATTTCTCCTTTTGATAGTGCAAAAATTCCTCCCTTTCTGTTCTTAAGATATACCATCTGTTGATTTTGGATAGAACCTTCTATTTCTTCTTTCACATAATTTTCATAGCTATGCTTTTCTTCGTCTAAAATTACAATTTCTGTTTCTACATTTCTTGTTCTAAAAAATTCATAAGCTTTTAAAACTTCTCGAATTACGTATCCATCATTTACATCTTTAATTTTTACTAAAATAATTGGCAGATCACCTGATATCCCATATTTCCATAAATCTTTTTGTTGATAAGCAACGGGATCTTCTTTCTTCATAATTCGACTTTTAGGTGAATGATCAAAGATAAGATAAGATAACATTTTTTGGTAAATTGCTATTTCCTTTCCTTTTATCCTCAAATATCTGCTTTCAGCTTCAACTCTTGCTTTAGAAAGTTCAAATTCTGCTTTTACATTTTGATTCGATTGATATTTTTCTAAATTTTCTTTTACTTTGTCTTTTTCTTCTCCAACTGATAAAATAAAATCTATATTAGTTTCTTCTTTTGGTTTTATTTTTATAGTTCTTTTCAATGCAATGATGGGTTCTGTAACTAATCCTATTTTTTTTGACAAAGGAATCGATCTTTCTACCATTTTAGGAATTCCTAGATTTCCTCTTCCTATAAACTTGTCTTCATTTATTTCATACTCTAAATCCCCAATTGTTTCACCATCTGTGGATAAAGTTGCTCTAGCATATAATCTTTGTCCATTTACTTCTCTACTTCTTCTTTTAATGGTAATACTATCATTTTCTTCATCATAATTTATCATTAAAAATAAATTATTAAATACGGGATGTGCATAATCTTGTTCCTTTGTAGATAAGACTGGTTCAAAATAAACTGTTACTTCTATTACTTCTTCTTCTTGTCCTTGATTTTCTAAAATAACTCTTCTTAATTCTACTGGCTCATTTGAACTTACCGTTGTCTTTATTTTCGTTTTAATATTTCCATTTATCATTTCTTGTTCATTTTTATCTGGCATAAAACTAATTTGATATTTTGTTTCTTTATGTTTATTATGTGAATCATTGGAACTCCATATTTTTTTATTTTTAATATTTTTCATAGTAAAGAAAATTCCTTGTGCATAGTCAGCTGTTGTTTTAAATCGATTTACATAGTAATTTTTATATTTACTAACTCCTTGTCCTTTTTGATTCATGGCAATCATATAATTTTCATTTGCTATCACATTTCCTGTTATTAATCTTTCATCAGTTTTATGATAGGTAGTTTGGATATAATTTTCGTAATCTTTATATTTCAATTTTTCTACCTTTTCTTTCTTTTCTTTTGTTATAATCGAAGTTTCTGGCATAACTTCTTGTAATAAAATACTAACAGCTTCTATCTCTGGATTTTCTATAAATCTTTTTTGCAGAATTTGATCATTGAATAAATTGTTAATACATAATAATATTAATCCTTGATGATGAGCCATATAAGTTTTAACTACACTAGAAACTTTTCCTTTTTCTACTCTTTCTGGAGTAAAATCAATGGACTCATAAAATCCAAATTTACCATACATTCCTTCTTGCTCAAGATTTTTTAGATTTTTAATTTCTTCTCTTGGTACATCATTAATTGCTAAAATTCCTCCATAACTAGATACAACCAATTCGTCTGCTAATCCTCTTTTTAATCCAAGCCATGGTATTCCAAATGCTTTATATTGATAATTGGATTTTAGATCTTTTAGGTTAAAGGCAGCTTCGGAAATTCCCCATGGTATATTTAATTTTTTAGCATATTCTTTTTGACTCATAATCATAAATTTACATGATTCATCCAATAAACTTCCTTCATATTTTGGAATATTGATATTAGGCATTAAATATTCAAAAGCTGTCCCTGACCATGAAATAAGTCCTTTATATTTTCCTAATACCGTTAAAGTTCTACTTAAATGATTCCAGTGTTTTGATGGTACATCTTTTTTAGCAATTGCTATTAAACTTGCCTGCCTTGCTTCTGAAGCTAGTAAATCATAATAGGAATCCGTTAATTTATTTTCTTCTATATTAAATCCTATTGAAAAAAGTTGCTGTTCTTGACTATATAAAACAGAAAAGTCTGTTTCTTGTATCATTTTATTCACAATTTCAATTAAGCTTTCCAACTCCTCTTTGTTTTCTTGTAGCTTTTCTTCTAAAAAAGTTTTAACCACATATAGATATCCAATAAAATTTCCACTATCTACAGTAGAAATATATCTAGGTATAAGAGGTTCTTTTGTTTTTATTTCATACCAGTTATATAAATGGCCGTTCCATTTTGGCAGACTTTCAATTGAATAAATTACGTTTTTTAACAATTTAATTGCTTCTTTTATCTGTATATATTTCAAATCATATGCAGATATGATTGCAAGCATTGATAATCCAATATTAGTAGAAGAAGTTCTTGTTACGATTTCTTCTCTTCTGTTTTCTTGATAGTTATCTGGTATTAAATAATTATTCTCTTCCGTTAAATAGGTTTCAAAGAATTTCCAAGTCTTTTTACCAATTTCCCTTATATATTCTTTTTCATTTTCATCTAACTTATCAAGAGCACTCTCTTTATTTTTCTCTCTACTAATAAAACACATACAAGCTGGCATAAAACACCAAAAAACTCCTAAAAAAATAGCAAAGAAATTTGTGCTAAGTGTTCCTAATCCAATACTGATAGCTCCAGCTAATACATTAGTTGCCATCTGATTATAATAAGATCCCAAATTAGATTTTGCTTGCTTTTCTGCCTCTTCTGAAGTTATCCATTCCAATAAATGCTTATTCGTAAATAAAACTCTATGCAGAGTTACTAAAATTGCTTTTATTGATAAATAAGCTTTATAAGGTAAACAACCTAGAGTTATAATTCCTCTGAAAATTATTCCTTTTACTCCAGATATTTTAGGAGTAAAAGTTTTTTGTTTCTGTTCTCCTTCTTTTTTAAAAAATAGAAAATTAAATAATTCTAACAGAAATGGAACGATTACTATAATAAATAGGAATGAAATAATTGGATAACTCTTTTTATGATATAAAATTCCTATTATATTAGAATACAGCACAGATGCTATTATACTAATTTCAAACAGGCTTCTCCTTAAATTATCAAATATTTTATATTTTGAAAGTAAATTCAACGGACTTTTAAAACTTAGCCATTTTATAATTTGCCAATCTCCTCGAATCCACCTAGATAAACGGTTCATAAAACTGTTATATTTGGTTGGATATCCATCCATTAATAAAACGTCAGAAACTAAACCGCATCGCAGATAACAACCTTCTAGTAAATCATGACTTAATACTGTATTTTCTGGTATTTGATTTTTTAAAACCTCTGAAAATACTTTTAGATCATAAATTCCTTTCCCTGTAAAAATCCCCTCTTTAAAATTGTCTTGATAGATATCTGATATTGCATTAGTGTAAGTATCAATTCCTCCTTCACCTGCAAATATTTTTGTGAATAATGTTTGATAACTAATCTGTAAATTGATTCCTACCCTTGGTTGCATGATTCCATAACCATCAACTACGACATTTTTTTGTTTATCAATAATAGGATGATTTAAAATATGTGCCATAGCGCCAACTAACTCAAATGCTGAATTTAATATTAAATCCGTATCTGCATCCAATGTAATAATATATTTTATCTTTCTTAATTCTTCTCGAAAGAGTTGCTTATTTGTACTATTTTTTATTTTCCTCTCTATGGTATTTTCTCGAAAAGGATCTTCTAAATTTCCTAAAAGATATTCATTAAATTGATTTAGCATTCCTCTTTTTCTTTCCCATCCAAGATAAGCATTTTCTTTTTCATTAAACTCTCTTTTTCGATAAATAAACTGAAATATTTCTAAATTTGACCCTTGCTCTTTTTCATATTTTTTATTTAGTTTTTCAACTTGTTCTATTCCTTCTTCTATTATTTCTTGATCAAATTCTTCATCTTCTTTATCACTTTGACTACAATCTCCTAATAAAGTAAAATATAGATTTTTCGATTTGTTGGCTAAATAGTATACTTCTAGTTTTTTCATCAATTCTTTTACTTTTTCTTTTGACTTAACAATAGTAGGAATTACTACCATTGTACTATTTTCTTTGTTAATTCCATTCGAAAAATCTAATTTTGGTATTAACTTTGGTTTTACTATTTTGTTTAAAATATATTGAATAATTTGAATTCCTAGCTCAGAGGATGGAATCAAAAATACTACAAAACTTGTAATAAATAACCAAATATTATGAATTCTAGCATTTAGTAAAACGCTAATTCCTAAAGAAATTAGAATACTAAAAAAGGTAGTTGTCCAAATATAAAATTTCGTTTTGTCCTTTTCATTCATTTTTTTATTATTTCTATATTTTAAAGCTTCATATAGCTCATTAATTCCTTGATCAATTAAGTAATATCCTATATGTGCCTCTTTTGTTTCTCTTGGCTTTGTATTAGATAATTCTAATACTTTTCTTGTAATATAAATTTCTGATATTTTAGTTTGCTTTGAAATTTCTTTAATTTTATTTCTATAATATTCTTTTGTTTTATTATCCATTTTTTCATATACTCTGCTTGGATCTTGTTTTAATAATTCTTCTACGCCATTTATTTTTTCAAAAATTTCTAAAAAATTGATTCTTTGTATTCTTTTTATGCTCGTAATGCTATTTCCAATTGAAACTTTACACACTGCAATATCAAAATGTTCTTTTTTTATCACTTCTGATATTGTCATACCTGCTAATTCTACCGTTTCTTCTAATGCCTTTAAATAACTATAGCCTTTTTTTCCATAACGTTTTAAGATATAAGACATATATTCAATAAAAGGATATTGCATATCTTCTAATAGACTCTTCCCTATTTTTTTTATGCTATTGTTTTTGAACACTAATTCTGTCTTTGCTTTATTTTCTACTAATCTTTCTACAATATTTTCTGCTTTATATTTTTGTATTTGTGAGGTATATATTTTTTCACAAACTTCTCTTATTTTCTCTATGATTGCAATTTCAAGAAACAATCCTATATTCCATATTTCTTCCATGCTTAGAGTTTTTTTTGTTTGGTAACTTGCTAAATAAGCTTCTAACTCTTTTCTTTCTATTTTATTATCTGTATAAGCAATAATTTCGGATGCTAATACATAAATACGTGCAAAACCTTTGTATTGTCCATTAGCAATCCCTAAAAAATTAGTATATTTTTTTAAGGTTAATTCTTTTTCTATTTGCTTAACGGTTTCTTCAATAATATATAAATTATCTAATAACCATTCTCCTGCTGGATGAATGCTAATTCCAAGTTTTAGATGTTCATTTAATAAATTATATACTTCCTGGATTACTTTGAAATTTTCTATCATATGTGGTACTGGGTAAGTATCTTTTTCAGACTGATTTACTAAATGGTGATTAGATGCTATTTTTTGTAAATGCTTTTCTAACTGACTGTTGTCTAAAATAGTTCCATTTATTTTTAATACCTTATTGATTTTCAAAAAAATCCCACTCCTTGCTAATATGTTTTACACATATTGTTTGCAAAAAGTGGTAATTTTATACCTTTGTATTAAGTTTATTATTCTATCTCAGGTTCTTTATCTAAAGTAGCATCTTTTTGTTGATTTGATTTCTTATTTAAGTCAGATACTTTTGTTTGTTCTAATGAAATATTACCGTCTTCATCCACTTGTACCTTAGATGCTGCAAATTGACTGCTGTTTTCAATCATTGATTTATATTCTTCTATAATATCATTTCTATCAAAATTTCCATTTTGTATATCTTGCATTATTTTATCTAGCTCACCCATGTTCTTAATACTATATGATATGTCATCTGAAATACTGTTTCCACCTTTCAAAAAATAATCATTTGTATACATAGGGCCATCTCGTACAATTACACTTTCTATTGTCGTACCTTCTTCAGCAGGTGAAGTTTTTAACCTTATTCTACCTCGGTCTACTTTTAATGCTTTTGCTATTTTTTCTTCTACAATATCAAAATAGATAGAATTTATTTTAGGTGCTAACGCAATTAATTCTTGATTTGTCACATCTTCTTTTTCTAATATTTTTTGTATTTCATCCAATTGTAATGGTATATTATTATCTATATCTAATGACTTTGGAGTCTCTCCAATTTCTAGTGCTTGCTCTAATGTAATTGGTTTATTTTGTTGCTTGTATTGATTGGTAATAGCATAACCACCTAAAAAAATCCCAATTCCTAATAATAAAGTAGCTACTTTTTTTCCTGTTAACTTAAATTTCTTCTTCCTTGGTTTTGTTTTAATTTTTTTTCTAGGTCCATCATAACATTTTAATCCATGCTGTCTTTTATATTCTTCCAAACTAATTACTTTAGGTTGTTTGTTAATTGGTTCTTGATATCTATACCTTTCCCTAAATTCTCTTCTTCTGTCATAGGTTTGGTCTCCTTTTGTATTCATATTTATTTCTCCTTTGAATTATTACTATACCTATCTTATACCACTTTTAAATAAAAAATGCAAACTTTTTTATTTATTCGTAAAAATAATCTTGAATTCCATTATAAATTCCCCATGCTAATCGATTTTGATAACTATCTTCTAATAATTGTTTTTCTTCTTCTGGATTTGATAGAAAACCACATTCAACAATAGATATTGGTATTTCTACGTGTTTCATAATATATACTGTATTTAGTTTCATAGCAACTCTATTATTTTCTTTTTGTATCGATTTATTTAAATTTTCTTGTAGTTGTTTGGCAAGCTTTATACTATTTTCATCATCTGGTTTATAAAAACATTGCCATCCATAATATTGTTCTTGTGGGATTTTATTTAGGTGAATAGATACAAAAATGTCTGCTGAACTCTCATTTCCTATCTTAACTCGGTTTCTAATATCTGATATTTTCTTTTGCTTTAATGTATTAGCATCTAAATCATAGATTGCATTTTCATCAGAACGTGTTAAAATTACATTGCACCCACTTTGTTCTAGTAAATTTTGTACTTTTAATGTTATTTTTAAGTTTGTCTCAGCCTCTGTTGTCCCTGTACTACTTTCTGCTCCTTCATCTGGAACACCATGCCCTGCATCTAATACTACTGTCTTTCCTGAAACAGGAGTAGCTGTTGTTTGTACAGCATTATTATTTTTTAAGTTATTTCTCTCTTGTAACTGATTTTGATTATTCGCCATTTGAAATGAAAATGCAAAAAGTGCTATTACTAAGCATGATATTATAATTTGAATCCTTTTTTTATTGATGATTATCATAAAAATACTCCTATTATAAATATTTATTATTATTTATATTAAAAGTTTGATTTTTTATTCCTCCTTTTTTTATTCTTGTAACTTTGCCTCTATTATGCCATTAATTTCTAAAATTTGCTTTAGAATTTTTTTGTAATCTCTACTCTCTTGGATCTCTACTGTTATATTAATTTTAATTTTATTTTCATTTAAATTAGTATTTATTGATTGTATGTTAATATTATTTTTCGTAAGAATATCTGTAATCTCTAAAACTAAGTTTTTTCGATCCAATGATAAAATTTCTATTTTGCCATTTTTTTTTGCTTTTTGTTTTTCTTTATTTAATTGTTTTAATATATGACTTTTTGCTTTTGCTGTTTTTACAAGTTGTAACCATTCTTCTTTTGGCTGAATATTTTCGTTTGATGTTAAAATTTCTACAATATCGCCATTTTTTAATTTTGTAATAACTGGCATTTCAATACTATTAATTCTGCATCCTACTATATGTTTTCCAATTTGTTCGTGAATTAAATAGGCAAAGTCAATTGCTGTAGCTCCACGTGGCAACACTTTTATATCTCCTTTTGGTGTAAATAAATATACCTCATCATCTAATAACTCGCTTTTTAATGTGTTTAAAAATTCTTTTGGATCTTTTATTATATTTTTTAATTCTAAACTATTATGAATACCATATAATTTATTTTTAAATTTTACCTCTTGTTTCTTTTCTATTTTTCCTTTTTCGATATAAGGGAAATAATTTGTTATTCCATATTTTGCTATTTTATTCATTGCATAACTACAAATTTGAACTTCCAATATTACACCTTTTTTCCCTAATATAATTTCATGGATTGCTTCATACATATTATTTCTGGGGGTTGCTATATAATCCTTAAAAGTTCCTGGTATTAAATTATATAGGGTATTTATTATTCCTAGTATTCTATAACAATCTTGTTTTTTATTAGTTATTATTTTTATGGAAAATAAGTCTTTTATTTCTTCTATACCAATTCTTTTTTGCTTCATTTTTTTATAAATATTATATATATGCTTCGTTTCTATTTTCACACTTGCTACAATTCTCTGTCTTTTTAGCTGTATCTCAATTTCATCTTTGGTTATTTCTAATAATTTTTTTGTCTTATTAATTTGATCTTCTAATTTATTTACAATATCTTCATATTCTTTTGGATATAAAAATTTAAATGATCCATCCTCTAGTTTCATTTTTAGGTCATACATACCTAGCTTGTGTGCTATTGGTGCATATAATTCTATCGTTTCTTTAGCAATTGCAATCTGCCTATCTCTTTTTAAATATTTTAATGTGCTAATATTATGTAATCTATCTGCTAGTTTTAATATAATAATTCTAATATCTTTTTCCATTGCAATAAACATTTTTTTATAATTTTCTGCTTGTTTTTCTTCTACCGTTTTAAATAAATAATTTAGTTTTGTTACTCCTTCTACTATTTGAGCTATTTGAGTACCAAAAATATTATTAATATCTTCATAAGTTGCTTCTGTGTCTTCTAATACATCATGTAATAAAGCAGCACATATTGTTTCTGTGTCTAAATTTAGATTTACTAAAATATATGCTACATGCACAGGATGAATAATATAGGGTTCTCCTGACTTTCTAAATTGATTTTTATGTTTTTCTTTGGCATATTCGTAAGCCTTTCTAATTAATTTACTATTCATGCTTTGGTTTCTTTTTTTTGCTTGATATAAAATATCTTCTATGCTAATTTCTTCTTTTGTTTCCATGCTTTCTCCTTTATCCATATTTTCTTTTAACAGAATAATATCTACAAACATTATAGAGAATTTCATTCTTAGTTTTAAAATACTCTCCTACTTTATTAATGGACATATTCCTTACTTTTTCATCTAAGCATTTACCACAAACTGAACATAGATTTCTATTATTATGAATAAAATTTATTTCTTCTGTTTCTAAGTCAAAGATATATTTAGAGTTAACTTCTGCAAGAATTGGGCAAAATGTAGCCTTCAATCCATCCTCTTGCATCCATATTTGAATTTCTTCTCCGCCATTTATACAATTTAATTTTATTTGCTCTTTATATTTTTTATATTCTATTGTATCTAAAAATATCTTAGGAATTTTCACTTTTAAGTTATTTTTACTTGCTATCTGTTCAATGTCTTTTACAATTTCTCTCCACTTTGTTGGACTTATGTGACTTAAATTTATCCTTTTATTGGTTAATGCTTCAAAACTTCCTGCATGGAACGTATACCATTTGATTCCTAAATTTGAATAGTGCTCTATAATTTCTTTGTAATCTTCTTTATTAATATCCCATAATGTTGGTTGTATTTTTACAGTTATATTATTTTTGATACAAAATTGAATTGCTTCATCAATTTGGCTTATTTTAATATCTTTTCTACCTTTTAATATTTGTAATTTTTTATCATTTATCGTATCTATGCTATAACTTATATATTTTATATCCTTTGCTTCTATATCTTTTGTTATTTTTTTTACTATATTAATCCCATTATATCCTGATGTTGAAAACATAACCTTTTTATTTGCTTTTATAAATTCTTTTGCTGCTAAATTACAAAACTCTGTATCTACTGAGATATCTGGATTTCCTAGTATATAAACCTCTTCTAAATTTGGTAATTTTTTAATTATTGTTTTTATTTGATTCATACTTCCTTGATAATCTTTGTATCTTCTTCCATAATTTTCTTGTGTGCATCCCATACAAGAGCATGTACATTTTCTTTTACCATAAGTTCCAGTATACAATGTTATTACTTTTATTTGTTTTAACAAATTAGTTTTGTCCATCTTTTCCTCCTGTTTTTTATACTATTATTTTATGATGGACTAGCTATTTTTAGAACTAATTATAAATTACAAAAACAGGTACAGGTTAATCGTTTGTTTTGATTAATCTGTACCTGTTTTTCTATTTATTATAATATTTATTATCTAATTGTCAAAGCGTCTTTTATCCATTGCGTAACTGCTTCCCATAACTGATTTTGCTGCATGTTTTACCTGTGCTCCTACTTCTCCAATTTCTAGAATATTATGAAATCTTCCAGCATCTGCAACAACAACTCCTATAGATAAAGATGTTAATGGAAATTGCTCTATAATACCTTTTCTATTTGCTACTTCTATATATCCTCTTTGTATATCTTGTTCTGTAAAATATTTTACCACTTCCTGATCAAAATGAGAAATTATATTTTGACATAGTTTTTCACAGCTTGACCCTGGTACAATTGCGACAAAATCATCTCCTCCAATATGTCCTACAAAAGTATTTTCCAATTCATTACTGTGAATAGAATTTATTAAGGTTTCTGCTGTAAATTCTATTATTTCATCTCCTTTCAGAAATCCATATACATCATTATATGCTTTGAAATTATCTAAATCTGCATATAACACTGAAAAAGTTTCTTTCCTTAAAATTCTTTTCTTTAATTCTGCATGTATCTGTACATTTCCTGGTAGACCAGTCAAAGGACTTACTCTTCTATTACTTGCTAGTAATCTATTTAAATTTTTTACAGTATAATATAGATATTGTTCATCTACTGGTTTTTTTATAAAGTACTCTATTGATTGTTGCAAAATCTTTACTCTATGCTCTTTTCCACTTTTAGATGATACTACAATAACTGGCGTTATAGTATTGTCTTCATCCTTCCTAATCTTACAACATAAATCTACTACATCTCTATCTATAGCATCTTCGTTAATTACAATTAGAGAGGGTATGTTTTTTAGTGCTATATCAATTTGTTCTGTTTTTACACTAATAAATTTATACTCTGGGTCATTTTTAAATAGTTCTCTAAATATCACAATAGAAGAATCATCATCATCTATGATATATATCTCTTGTACCATATATCTGCTCCTTTTTTCAAATTTTCAAATTTATTATATACAGATTTTATCCTTTTTTTCAAGTATTTTTCTTATTTTTTTTAATCTCTATTTTCTTATTTAAAATTTCAGTTATTTCTTTTGTATTAATAGCTGGAAATGCTTTTTTTAGTCGATATACATTTTTATATAAACGTAATATCATCTTGTTTCTCTTCCTTTTTAATTGATTTACCAACTCTTGAATATTTTTAGTAGTTTTTAATTTTTCAGCATTTTTTTCTATATCTTTTGTTAATCTTCTAATTTCCTTTAACTTCTCTTTTATTTCTTTATTTAGTTCTTCTACTTTTTCTAATGTCACTTTTATATTTTTTACTCTAATGATTGTTGTGATAAAATCTACTAGTAATACTATTGTTACAATGGAAACTATATAATATAATAGTTTTACATCTAATTTATAAATAATTCCATTTATAAATGGATGAATATATTTTACAAAAAGAACACCTAGTATTCCCCAACAAATGGAATTAACTAAGCACACTCTACCTTGGAAGTTAAATTTTTGATCAGAATAATCCCAATATTTTGTGTGAAACATCTTTTCTAGCATTACGCCTACTAAATATTCCCATATAGTTAGCAAAGTAATAGCAATAAAAAATAATAAAATTGGTCTATCTTGAAATCTCTCTAAAAATAATAACATAATAATGGCACCAATTCCATAAATTGGACAAACTGGTCCTTTTAAAAAACCAGTATTAATAATCTTTTTTTCTGATATAGATCTTACTATAGATTCCATAGCCCATCCTAAAAAAGAATATACAATAAAATAAACTAATATCTCAAATAATTTTATTTTCATCATTTTCTCCTTTTTTCAAATAAATACCTCCTACAAAATTTGTAGGAGGTATTTCTATTTTCTTACTAATACTTTTGATACTTCACTTACATCATTTTCATTATACACTCTTACTTCTAGTTTGTTTTCCCCATCATGTAATGGATATGCATATTCAAATTCTTTTCTTTGCTCTAATGGATATACTTGGTCTAAATTTATCAGATTTTTTTCTGTTTCATTAATAATAAATTCTATCCTTTTAATTCCTTGCTCATCTGATGCTCTTATTATAAAATTATCAGAACCATCTGTAGTTACCTCTAATTTTGGCTTTTTAGATCCTACTACTTGTTGTTCTTGCATTTGAGTTTTATTATTAATATCTACTACAACTACTGTTAAGGTATGTTGACCTTCAGGTACCTCTATTAATTGTTCTGTTTGCATATCATTAATATCTACTCTTGTTTCTTCTTCTTCATCCCATCTGTATGTCATATAAGATAATTGTTCTTTTCCACTTGCTGTTATTTTTACGTTAGGATCTTCTTTTTCTATAACAATTTCAATGTCTCCTTGTAAGGTATATTGCTTTTGGTAAGTTATTTCTTGTCCATTAACATCTATCGCATATACATTTAATGTATTTTTTCCTGTTGGTATTTGTATTTTCTGTTCAACCTTTTTCTTACCTTCACAATTTATCTCAGTTGGTTCTTCATTGTTCCATTTATAAGTTACTTTTGATAAATTTTTATCATGTTTTATTTGAAGAGTTATCTCTGTTGCGGAATCTTCTAATACATATATTGTTGGTTTAGCTAAAGAACTCGCATTTTTAGAACCTTGATACATAGAGTAGGAAGCACTTCCTATCATAAATACACCAAAAAATAGGATTGCAATAGAAAAAAATTTTAATATTTTATCGATTTCAATTGTTCCACCATTTCTTATTTTATTTTTCTTTTCTTTTTTAGGACTTTCTACACTTAATATTTGATTCAAAGTTTTCACCTCTTCTTGTTTTATTCTAAAAAATTATACCATAACCCCTTTTAATTGTAAACGATTTTTATACAAAAATAAGGAAACATTTTTACAAATTGTTTCCTTAAAATTTATTTGTTATATTAATTTTGTGAGTATGGTAAGATAGCAATGTGTCTTGCTCTTTTAACTGCTGTTGTGATATCTCTTTGATGTTTAGCACATGCACCTGTTGTTCTTCTTGGTAAGATTTTTCCTTTATCATTAATAAATTTTCTCAATTGTTCTGGATTTTTATAATCTAACTCAAAGTTTTTATCACTACATAATACACATACTTTTTTTCTTTGTTTTCTAAATCTTGGATTGTAATCCTCATCATAATTATTTTTATTATTTCTTTTATTTTGTTTTTTATCTGCCATTTTTTATTCCCCCCTTGCTTAATTAGAATGGTAGGTCATCACTTGAAGATATTTCAAAGTCTGATCCCATATTTCCTGGTGCTGTATTTCCAAAAGTATTTTCAAATGAACCAGATGTGTCTCCATCTCTTTTACTATCTGCAAAATAGGCTTCTTCTGCCACTACTTCAGTTACGTAATGTTTTGTCCCTTGGTCATCATCCCAAGTTCTTGTTTGCAATCTTCCAATAATACCTACTTGTTGACCTTTCTTAAAGTATTTACTACAAAATTCTCCAAGTTTACTCCATGCAACTATATTTATGAAGTCTGCTTGTCTTTCTTCTCCTTGTCTTACAAATCTTCTATTAACTGCTAAGCTAAAAGAAGCTACTAAAGTATTATTTGTTTGTGTGTATCTTACTTCTGGATCTCTTGTCAATCTTCCCATTAATATTACTTTGTTCATTTTTATCACCTTTCTTACTTTAAATAAAGGCCCCTTACTTTATTTAATTTTATTTTACTACTAATTTTAATTAGTCTTCTTTTCTTACAACAATATACTTAATAATATCGTCTGTAATTCTGTAAATTCTTTCAAGTTCTGCTATCGAAGCAGGTTCTGCTTCGAAGTTAAATAATAGGTATGTAGCTTCACTAAACTTTTTAATTTCATAAGCTAATTTTTTCTTACCCATATTTTCTACTGATTCTACTTTTCCGTTTTCATTAATTAACCCTGTGAATTTTTCTTCTAAAGCTTTTAATCCAACTTCATCAACATTAGGGTTAACAATGATAATACTTTCGTATTTGTTCATTATTTTCACCTCCCTTTGGATTTATAACCTACATTTTCTGTAAGTAGAGATTTGAAATAAACAAAGCAAAATAGCTATGCTTCTTTCAAAACATAGCTATTTTACCATATTTTCTAATATTTGGCAAGTATTTTTTACCATTTATATATTTAAAATATTTTTAATACTAGTAATTTTATTGATTCCAATTGATTGTAGCTAAGCAATTAAGATTCCATTCACTATCCCATCCTGCAGGTGCACTTGGATATCCTTTTATATTTATCGTTTGATTCGGTGTCCAATTTTCAAATGCCAATCTTCCTATGCTCGTTACACTATCTGGGATTGTTATACTATTTAATCCTGTACATCCAGCAAATGCTTCTCCTGCTATTCCTTTTGTTCCTTCTTTAATTTCTATACTTGTATTTTCAGACATTGTTCCTTTATATTTATAAGCTACTTTTCCTGCATATATTAATCCATCTGGTTGACTATTATACCATGCTGTACCAGAAAATGCATTTCCCTCTATACTTGTTACACTGTTTGGGATTGTTATACTACTTAAGTTACTACAACCTCCAAATGCACTATTTCCTATACTTGTTACACTGTCTGGGATTATAATTTCTTTTAACTTTTGAAAAGAAGGCACACCTCCAAAAGCAGCACTTCCTATTGAAACTACTGTATTTGGTATTTCTACTTTTTCAATATTATTTGTAAATGTTCTAGAAGTCGCTGAACTTACACCATCTCCATAATTGTTGCTAAATCTAAATTCTATTTTTTTACATCTACTTGGATATCTTAATTTCGTATAATTTTCTATTTTAGAAGTATATCCTATTATGACATCATATCCGTCTTGTTCTTTTGTATCACTTCCCCAGTAAAAACAATCTTCTGGTGTTGCTGTTTTATCCCATTCTTCTGCATTAAAAGCTAATGATACTTCTCCTTCTGCTGTTATTTCTACTTGTATTCCATCTACTCTTATCGTAAGTGGAAAACTTTCAGCTGTGATTGAACTTGGTATAGTTTGCTTATCAATTCCTTCTACTTCATTTAAGTTATTTTGTAATTCTTCATAATTTATTTTTCCATCTTTTCCATAGCTTCCTAATACGGCTATTTTTACTTTTTCTTCTGCTGTGGCATCTGTTGTTTCTTTCTTTGCTTGATTTGTTTTTGTTAAAATTCCATTTTCTCCTGTTAACGTTACAATTACTACTGCTGCTAAAATAAGTAATACTATAATTGTAATTACTAATGCTATTAAGGTTATACCCTTATTTTCCTTTCCTCTCATTTTTCTTTTCCTCCTCTTATTTATTCATATAAAATATTAAAAACTAAAAAATACAAAAAGTAGTAACAAAAGTTCTTCTTTATTTTCAACTTCTGCTACTACCTTTTCCTTTTTCTATTCTTTTATTCTTTAAATTACTTGTGTGTGTGTGTGTGTGTGTGTGTGTGTACTCCCTCAAGGGTTCTAGGCTCTACTTTTCTCATTTGTTTTTTCCTTTTTTCTTTTTATTTGTTTCTAGTATAACCTATCTTTTATTTCTTTTCAATACATGTTACAAAATTGTAATATTTATTCTCCTGTATAGTCCCATTCTAATTGAGCTTTTCTTGTAACTCCATCATCATAATAATCCCATTCACTACTCCAACCTTCCGGTTTTCTACTTACTCTACACTTTATTGTCTGATTTTCTGTCCATTTCCCAAATGCACGTTCTCCTATCGTTGTCACACTATCTGGAATTATTATACTACTTAATCCTGTACAATTATAAAATGCACCATATCCTATACTTGTTACACTGTTTGGAATTGTTACGCTATTTAATCCTGTACAATTATCAAATGCATAATTTCCTATACTTGTTACACTTCCTGGGATTGTTATACTACTTAAATTTCTACAATTTTCAAATGCATAATCTCCTATACTTGTTACACTTCCTGGGATTGTTATACTACTTAATCCTGTACATCCATAAAACGCATTACTTCCTATACTTGTTACACTGTCTGGGATTGTTATACTACTTAAATTACTACAAAAATCAAATGCCCAATCTCCTATACTTGTTACACTGTCTGGGATTATTATACTACTTAAATTACTACAATAAGAAAATGCACCAGATCCTATACTTGTTACACTTCCTGGGATTATTATACTACTTAATCCTGTACAGTTAGAAAATGCCCAATCTCCTATACTTGTTACACTGTCTGGGATTATTATACTACTTAAATTACTACAATAAGAAAATGCAC
>CANRKZ010000002.1 GCA_947631335.1 uncultured Clostridia bacterium | reverse complement strand
TAACAGGAGAAAATGGAATTTTAACAAAAACAAATCAAGCAAAGAAAGAAACAAC
This sequence comes from uncultured Clostridia bacterium, assembly GCA_947631335.1. Classification (GTDB taxonomy): domain Bacteria; phylum Bacillota; class Clostridia; order TANB77; family CAG-508; genus CAG-269. Next base: position 57,482 of record CANRKZ010000002.1, on the reverse strand, counting down.
AGATGCCACAGCAGAAGAAAAAATAAAAATAGCCGTATTAGGAAGCTATGGAAAAGATGGAAGATTAAATTATGAAGAATTACAAAATAACTTAAATGAAGTAGAAGGAATTGATAAGCAAACTATACCAGATTCCATTACAGAAGAAAGTTTTCCACTTACGATAACAGTAGATGGAATACAAGTAGAAATAACAAGAGATGGAGAAGTATCCTTAGCTTTTAATGCAGAAGAATGGGATAAAACAGCAACACCAGAAGATTGTTTTCAATGGGGAAGTAATACAAAAGGACAAGACGGATATGATGTCATAATAGGATATACTGAAAAATTAGAGTCATATAGTAAAGTAAAAATACCCTCAAGATGTAAGAAAATAATATGTGACGGAACATATCATAGTAGTAATCTATATAATGATGAAGAAATTGGTAGAGCATTCTTTTCAAATGTAGAAGAGGTAGAACTTCCAAGTAAGATAGTAGAAATAGGGGCATATGCATTTGGAGGATCAATGGTAACTAGTGGTATTACACGTTCTTTACAAAGACTTATAATTCCAGATAGTGTAACAAGTATAGGAAGGAATGCATTTTATAATTGTAGAAATTTAAGCAGTATAACGATTCCAAATAGTGTAACAAGTATAGGAGCATATGCATTTTCTGGATGTACAGGATTAAGTAGTATAACAATCCCAGACAGTGTAACAAGTATAGGATATGCTGCATTTTCTGGTACAGCATGGTATAATAGTCAACCAGATGGATTAATATATGCAGGAAAAGTAGTTTATGACTATAACGGAGAGATGCCTGAAAATACAAATATAAAAATTAAAGAAGGAACAAAAGAAATAAGAGAAAGTGCATTTTCTGGATGTACAGGATTAAGTAGTATAACAATCCCAAATAGTGTAACAAGTATAGGAAGATATGCATTTCAAAATTGTAGTAATTTAAGTAGTATAATAATTCCAGATAGTGTGACAACGATGGGAGAATGTGCATTTATGGATTGGACAGAAAATCAGACAATAAAATGTAGAGCAAGTCAAAAACCAGCAGGTTGGGATGATGAATGGGATTATTCTTATTTTGGAACTCCAAGAGAAGCTAAAATAGAATGGGGATATACAGGAAATTAAAAGATAAAAGGCAAGAAAATTTCTTGCTTTTTTTGTAATTTATAAGATAATAAAGAAAGAATTTAGATATAATAAAAATAAAAAATTTAAAGAAAATAGTTGTAAAAAAAATAATTACTGGTATAATAAGAAGGAATAGAATATTGCAAGGAGGAAGTATGATAAAGAAAGTAGGGATATTGGCAAACGGTGGAGATGTATCAGGATTTAATGCCGTTATAAGAGCAATTGTTAAAACAGCAGAGAATCATGGGATTGAATGTTACGGTATTGTAGATGGCTATAACGGATTGTTAAAAAAAGAATTTGAAAGATTAAGTACAGCATCTCATGGAGAAGCAGTTGGCATTTTACCAAAAGGTGGATCTATTATAGGGTCATCGACAAATGCAAATATATTTAATTATAAAATAGTACATGAAGATGGAAGTGTAGAATATAAAGATTTATCTGATCAAGCGATTCAAAATATAAAAGAATTTGGATTTGATTGTATTTTTACACTAGGAGGAGATGGAACACAAAAATCAGCAAGAGACTTTTCTACAAAGGGAGTTAATATTATAGGAGTTCCAAAAACAATAGATAATGATGTAGCTTGTACTGAAATTACATTTGGATATAATACAGCAGTATCAGTTGCTATGGAAGCATTAGATAGATTACACACAACAGGAGAAACACACCATAGAATCATGGTATTAGAAGTAATGGGAAGATATGCTGGATGGATTGCTTTAGAAGCAGCAATCGCAGGAGGAGCAGACGTAGCGTTAATTCCAGAAATACCATATGATATTAATAAAGTAGCAACAAAAATTGAAAATAGAAAAAAAAGGGGAAAAAATTTCAGTATAGTTGTAGTAGCAGAAGGAGCAAAACCAAAAGGTGGAGAAATGATTGTACAAAATATACGTAATAATGGTACAGGCGTAGATAATACAAAATTGGGTGGAGTTGGACAAGTTGTTGCAAAACAATTAGAAGAATTAACTGGCTTAGAAGCTAGAAATACTACATTAGGATATATGCAAAGAGGAGGAACTCCAACTGCTTTTGATCGAGTTTTATCAACTAAATATGGCTCAAAAGCAATGGAACTTGCACTAGAAGGAAAGTTTGGAACATTAGCGGTTATCAAAAATGGAAAATTAGATTCTGTTTCTTTAGAAGACGTAGTAGGAAATAATACAAAAATTGGAGCTGTTTCTGGTAATACAAAAGAAAGTAATTTAAGAAAAGTTGGAATGGATGATGATTTAGTAAAAACAGCAAGAAATATAGGAATCAACTTAGGAGATTAATTTTGGTAGTAATAATATATACTATAAAACATAAAATTATAAAAGGAGGATTAAAATGGAAGAAAAAGAAGAAAAAAAGGTCAATACAGAAGAATTAAAAAGTGAAGCGTCTAACACAGTTAATCAAGTGAAAGACACAATTAAAAAAGTGGATATTAAAAAAGACAGTATGGAAACAAAAGGATTTATTACAGAATTTTTTAAAGATCCATTAGGAAAATTAAAAGAAATTGTAGATAAGGAAAATGCGCAGTATTTAAAATATGCAATTATTATTATTGTTATATGGACAGCAGTATCATTAATTAGCAGATGCTTCTCATTCTCATTTTCATTTAGCTCATTTTGGAAATTATCTAGTATAGGAAGCAATATATGGTCAATTATAGTGGCAACAATTACACCAATTATTAGCATATTAGTAATGGCAATAATTGTTTTAGTAATGAACAAAAAAAATAAAAAATCTTTGACAACATTAATTACAGCTGTTACAACAGCAAGTATACCAACTGTAATTGCATCTATTGTAAGTTTACTTACTGTGTTCAGTTCACAAATATCAATTATAACAATACCTTTTTCAAGTCTTTGTAATGTAATATCAATTGTATTGACGTATTTCACTTTAAAAGCAATCTTCAATGTAGAGAAAAGTTCAGAATTTATTAAAAAGTTTGTAATAATAGAAGCAATATATTATGTAGTGTATATTGTTCTTTCTCTATTAGAAATTTATATTTAAATTTCGAAAAGAGTAAGTTTTAGCATAAACTTACTCTTTTTAGTTGTTAATAAAATTTTAATATATTTTATTTTTATATTACATTTGTATAATTTTTTAGTAATAATATTGTCATAAAAAATAATTATTGATATAATTATAACACAAAGTTAATACAAAGGAGGAGTTATCATGGAAGAATCAAAAACAACAAATAAAAGAAAGAAAATAATATGGATTTCAATAGTAGTAGCCATTATTATTGTTTTAATTGCAGGATTAACAGAGTATATATTTTTAAAACAAAAGGATGAAAAGGATATATCAAGAATAAATCAATTATATGAAATATTAAAAACAAAAACTTCCTATAGTTTTTCTGCCATATTAGATGATAATAATAGTATGTTCTATGCAAAAGAAGATAATAAAGCATATATGGATACTACTTATGATGGAACAGAATCCAAATTTATTATAAAAGATGAAAATACTTATTTAATAATGGATGATACAAAAGCTTTTTACACATATCAGAATAATGAAATAGATCTTAATAAAATAGAAGTTGAATTAGAACAATTAAAGGATTTACAGTGCGAAAAGGGAAAAGAAAAAATTGAAAATAAAACTTATTATTATGAAGAATATGAAGTTTTAACTGATTTAAATATGATGGATACATCAGAAATAGGAGAAAATGAAAAAGTAAAAACTAGATTTTATTTCAATGATGATAAACTAGTTTATATAAAAACAATAACAGAAAACCAGCAGGAATTATTAAAAGTAAATATTTCTTATGATGTAGATAATCAATTATTTGAGATACCATCAGATTACAAAGAAATGTAAAAAAGAAAAAAGTTGATCAATTTTAATTACAGTTGATCAGCTTCTTTTATGATAGAAATATTTTCTCCTAAAAATTAACAATATGTTGAAATATTAAGTGGTTGATGATATAATAAGGCCAAGTAAGTTTTATGGTAACCTTAAACAGCAATTGCTATGAAAGGAGAATAATAAAAATGGGAAATGTAACAGTAATTGTTGGCTGTCATTGGGGCGATGAGGGAAAAGGAAGGGCTGCTTTTTTTGAATCTCAAGATGCTCATATGATAGTCCGGTCAACAGGAGGCAACAACGCTGGACATACCATTGTCTATAAAGGCAAAAAGTATGCATTGCATTTAATTCCGAGTGGGATTATTCACAAAGGGAAAATGAATGTTATTGCACCAGGCGTAGTTGTTGATCCAGATGTTTTAATTAAGGAAATGGAAACTTTAGAAAAAGATGGTATTAAAGTAACAAAAAGGAATTTTGCAGTTTCAGGAAGAGCACATCTCATTATGCCTTATCATAGGGATTTAGATCGCTTAAAGGAAGAGTTAAAGGGAAATTCTAAAGTCGGAACAACGGGAAAAGGAATTGGACCAGCATATTCTGATAAGGCAGATCGAATTGGAATAAGATTATATGATTTGTTACTTCCTCAAAAAAAGTTGCAAGAAAAGATTGAGCTTGCAATAAAAACTCATAATCAACTTTTTAAGGCGAATGAAGGATTTGAAAATTGTGTAGTAGACAGCAAAGAATTGGCAAAAGAATTAAAGCAAAAAGCACATAAACTAAAAAGATTTATATGCAATACAGATGATTTAATACAAAATGCCATTCGAAAGGATGAAAAAATAGTAATTGAGGGTGCTCAGGCATATCGATTAGATATTGATCACGGAGATTATCCAATGGTTACTAGTTCATCACCTAATACTTCTGGTGCTATATCAGGAGCTGGAATTGGTCCCAAATATGTTAATAAAACAATTGGGGTAACTAAAGCCTATTGTTCTAGGGTAGGTAATGGTCCTTTTATTACAGAACAAGATAATGAAATAGGCGATTTAATTCGTGAACTTGGTGGTGAATATGGTACTACTACCAAAAGACCAAGACGCTGTGGATGGCTTGATTGTGTAGTTCTTCGTATGGCCAAAATTACAATGGGAATAGACGAATTATGTCTGAATCATTTGGATACAATTGGAAAAATCGGAAATGAGTTAGGAAAAATTTATATTTGCTATGCTTACAAATATAATGGTGAAGTAATTGAGTATTTCCCTGACGATATAGAAATAACTGGAGAAATTCCAAAACCACTTTATATTTCTCTGGATACTGGATGGGATATTCCGAAAGATTGTAAAACCTATGAAGACTTGCCAGCAAAAGCCAAAGAGTTTATTGGATTAGTAGAAGAAATATCTGAGATTCCAATTAAATACATTGGTTTCGGAGCTGATAATAAGTATACCATAGTTTTGTAAACAAAAAACTGTTACTGAAAACTTACTAAGTGTAAGATAGATAAATTTTATCTGTCTTACATATTTTTTTAAAAAATCACTTGTAATTTTTAAAAAAATATGGCATAATATAACTGTTAAATATAAAGACAAGAAAAAAGAGGAGTATGTTTACACTTTCTTTAATAGAGAAAAGAAGTCAAAGGCTGTAAGCTTCTTAAGAAAAAGGTAAACAGAAGGTAGCTTTTTTGTTAGTATTCTGAGAAATATAAATTAGGAATATTCGCGTAAGCTGCGTTAAAAGCGAATTAAGATATCATATTTTTAAATGATAAATTAAGGTGGTACCGCAAGAAAGATTCTCGCCCTTAAGTAGGGGGCGAGTTTTTTGTATTAAAGGAGGAATCAATATGTTAAAAGAAAAGTACAATCCAAAAGATTTTGAAGACGACTTGTATCAAGAATGGGAGGAAAAAGGTTATTTTAAACCTAGTATGGATAAGAAAAAAGAAAGTTATTGTATTATGATGCCACCTCCAAATGTAACGGGAAAATTACATATGGGGCATGCATTAGATGATACGATTCAAGATGTTCTAATTCGATTTAAGAGGATGCAAGGTTATAATACTTTATGGCTTCCAGGATCTGACCATTCTTCTATTTCAACTGAAATGAAGGTAGTTCAAAAATTAAAAGAAGAGGGAAAAACAAAACAAGATTTAGGAAGGGAAAAATTTTTAGAAGAAGCTTGGGAATGGACTAGATTATATGGAGGAACTATTCAGGAACAACAAAGAAAATTAGGATGTTCTTGTGATTGGGAAAGACGTAGATTTACTCTAGATGAGGGACTATCAGAAGCTGTTTTAGAAGAATTTATAAACTTATATAAACAAGGTTATATTTATAAAGGAACTCGAATGGTGAACTGGTGCCCAAATTGTCATACAGCTATTTCTGATGCAGAAGTAGAATATAAGGAAGAAAAATCTCATTTATGGCATTTAAGATATCAAATTAAAGGAGAAAACAAATATGTTGAAGTGGCTACTACAAGACCAGAGACTATGCTAGGAGATACTGCAGTGGCCGTTAATCCAAAGGATAAAAGATATCAAGATTTAGTTGGGAAAACTTGTATAGTACCAATTGTAAATAGAGAAATTCCAATTATTAGTGATGAATTTGTAGAAATGGAATTTGGAACAGGATGTGTAAATGTAACACCATTTGGTGCAAAAATTAAAGAAATGTTGAATTTACAGAGGTTGAGAGAATTGATAACTTGTTATTTTAATATAAATAGAAAGGGGTGTGTAGCATGTTAGATAAGAAATATAACGCATTAGAAAAAGAAGAAAAATGGTTAAATTATTGGAAAGATAATAAAATTTATAAATTTAAAAGAAATGGAAAAGAAATATATTCAATAGATACTCCACCACCAACAGTAAATGGCAAAATTCATATTGGACATATTTTTTCATATACTCAAACAGAAATGTTAGCAAGATATAAGAGATTAAGAGGATATAATATATTTTATCCATTTGGATTTGATGATAATGGATTACCTAGTGAAAGACTTGTAGAAAAAGAACAAGGTAAGAGAGCTCATGAAATAGGAAGAGAAAAATTCTCAGAACTATGTTATGAAACTACTAATAAATACGAAGCAGATTTCCAAGAATTATTTAGTAAAATGGGTGTAAGTACAGATTGGAGTATTCATTATAAAACGGTTGCACCATCAACGATAAAAATTAGTCAAAAGTCATTTTTAGACTTAATTGAAAAAGGACATTGTTATCATAAAGAAAGTCCAGCTTTATGGTGTAATGAGTGTTTAACTTCAATTGCACAAGCTGAATTAGAAACAAAAACAATAAAAACAACATTTAATTATATAAATTTCAAAACTATAGAAGACAATGAAGAATTTACGATTGCAACAACAAGACCAGAACTTTTACCTGCTATTGTTTGTGTGTTTGTTAATCCAGAAGATGAAAAACATAAACATTTAATTGGTAAAACTGCACATATTCCTGTGATTGATGTGGAAGTTCCAATAATGGCTGATGAAAAAGTTGCTATTGACAAAGGTACAGGAGTTGTTATGTGTTGTACTTTTGGTGATCAAACTGATATTGAATGGTGGAAAAAATATAAATTACCATTGAAATATATATTCACAGATAATGGAAAGATAATAGATGAAGTACCAAAATATGGTGGTTTAAAAATAAAAGAAGCTAGAAAGAAAATAATAGAAGATTTACAAGCAGGTGGATATGTAGTTAAAGTTGAAGAATTAGAACATGAAGTTCAAACACACGAAAGATGTGGAAAAGAAGTTGAATATGCAGTTATGAAACAGTGGTTTATAGACATTATGAATCATAAAGAAGATTTCTTGAAAATTGGTAATGAAATAAAATGGCATCCTGCACATATGCATTCAAGATATGATGAGTGGGTAAATAATATTGCATGGGATTGGTGTATTTCAAGACAAAGATATTTTGGAGTTCCATTTCCAGTTTGGTATTGTAAAGATTGTGGTGAACCTATATTTGCAAGAAAAGAAGATTTACCAGTAAATCCATTAGTAGATAAACCAAAGATTGAAAAATGTTCAAAATGTGGATGTAAAGAATTTGAAGCTGATACAGATATAATGGACACTTGGGCTACATCATCAGTTACACCACTTATAAATATGAGATATGGAGAAAAAGAGAATTTTGAAGATATCTTAAAACCAATGAGTTTAAGGACAAATGCGAGTGAAATTATAAGAACGTGGGATTTTTATACAATAGTAAAAAGTTTTTACCATTTTGGACAAAGACCATGGGATAATGTAATGATTTCAGGCTTTGTTATGGCTAATAAGGGAGAAAAAATCAGCAAAAGTAAAGGAAATAGCAAACATGAATCAATGGATTTAATAAAACAATATTCAGCAGATGTTCTTAGATATTGGGCTGGAACGGGTAGATTAGGAACAGATATTGTATTTAGTGAAGAAACATTGCTTCGTGGAAAAAAATTAATTAATAAAATATGGAATGTATCTAAATTTATTGAAATGCATTTATCAGATTACGAAGATAAAGAGTTTGAAGAATTTGAATTTATTGATAAATGGATCCTAGGACGTTTTCAGGAAATGGAAAAACAATTTATTAATTATTTAGATGAGTATGAAGTGGGATTAGCTTTAAATATTTTAGAAAAGTTCTTTTGGGAATTCTGTGATAATTATATAGAAATAGTAAAACATAGATTATATAGACCAGAAGAATTTGGGGAGATACCAAGATATAGTGGACAAAAGACAGTTTATATATTATTGTATAAATTATTGCAAGATTTTAGTATATATTTTCCGTTTATAACAGAAGAAATATTCCAAGAATTATACCATAACAATTCTTCTATTCATCTTACAGAAATTAAACCATTAACTTATGATTTTAATAAAGAAATTGAATTAGGTAATCAAATAATTGAAATTATAAGTCAATCAAGAGGGGCTAAAACTAATAATAATGTTTCATTAAAGACACCTATAAAGAATTTGTCAATAGGAGTTAATAAGGAGCTTAAAGAGGCTATTGATAAATCGATAAAGGATTTTAAAGCAACTTTGTTTATACAAAATTTAGAATGCAAAATAATAGATGAGGATTATGAAGTATATGATATTGAGCTAGATTTAGAAGATTAATAGGAAAGAGTAATAAAATTTAAAGAGAATTGATAGAAATATCAGTTCTTTTTTTAATGAGAAAAAGAAAAGAGGGAAAAAAATGTGGCAATTTATATTAGGAATGATGATAGGAGGAACACTATCAATTTTTTTATATGCTTGTATATTAATTAACAAAGATGAGAATAAAGATGAGGAGTAAACTATTATGGATAATAATGTACCAAGTAGTTATTATGCAATAATACCAGCATATATAAGATACAATAAAGAATTAAAATTTGCAGAAAGACTAATGTATGGAGAAATAACAGCTTTAAGTAATAAGGAAGGTTACTGTTTTGCTAGTAATAGATACTTTGCTGAATTATATGGAGTAAGTCAAAGTACAATATCAAGATGGATATCACATTTAGCGGAGTTAGGAAGTTTACATGTTGAAGTAATAAGAAATGAGAAAAAAGAAATTACAGAAAGAAGAATTTACATAGTAGATACCCCCTATATGCAAAATAATCAATACCCCTATGTGCAAAATAGTACATACCCTATACGCAAAATAAGCAAAGATAATATTATAAATATTAATATGTTAGATAGTTTTTTTAATTATATTATAAATAAAGAAAAGCAAATTCCAAAAGAATTTAAAAATTGGGAAATTCAAATATTTGATATTTTAAAAAAATATGAAATGATATATACAGAACAAACACTTAATTATATGAAACCAGAAAATGTAGAGAAAATAAAAATAATTTCATATTCATTAGCATTAGCAGTAAAAGAAAATGTGAGTTATTTGTTATATAAGATTAATAGAGAACAACTAATTAGTCTTTATGATGAATGTAAATTAAGAGAAATAGAATATAAAAATACAGATAACGAAATTATAGGTTTTGTAAATTATTATTATAAGAGTTTAAAAGGACAATTATTAAGAAATAAAAGTCCTTCTTTTTTTATGCCTAAAAAAGAAAGATTTGAAAGTAAATCATCTCAAGAAGATGAAGAAGGAGAGGAAATATAAATGAGATATGTGAAATTTAATTTTATAGATAATAATTTTGGAGAGAAAACAGAATGTATTTTAGTATGGGATGATGATAGTTTTATATTGATTACAGTATTTGGAGATAGAATAACTATTAAAGAATACAAATGTGTAGAAGAAGTATTTGAAGAATTAATAACAGCAAAAAATGAATTAAGTATATTTAAAGATATAAGCAAACAACAAAAAAAGAAATTATAGAACTGGAGGATAAAATAAAATGGATAACAAACAAAGAAAAACATTAAAATTCAAAGGAAAAGAAATTTTTTTAGAAGTTTCACAATATAAAAATAATGGTAGAATAGCAATTTTAGCCTATACAGAAGAAGAATTTTATTCTGATATAACAATAAATTTACCAGGAATGTGTATAGATGAAAATGAAGGATTTGGCAAAACCAGCAATTGAGGTAGTAAAAAAAGATGAAGTTAAATTTATTCCAAAAAGATATGAAAAAACTTATTTTAATTGGATGGAGAATATACAAGATTGGTGTATATCAAGACAATTATGGTGGGGACATCAAATACCTGCTTATTACTGTGATGAATGTGGACATATTCATGTAGCGAAAGAAAAACCAAAAACATGTGAAGAATGTGGTTCTCATAAACTGCATCAAGATGAAGATACATTAGATACTTGGTTTAGTTCAGCATTATGGCCATTTTCAACTTTAGGTTGGCCAAATAAACAAGCAGAGGATTTAAAGACTTTTTATCCAACCAATGTATTAGTAACAGCATATGATATTATATTTTTCTGGGTGGCAAGAATGATATTTTCTGGACTTTATGCCATGGAAGAAAAACCATTTAGTGATGTGTTAATTCATGGAATTGTACGTGATAGTCAGGGAAGAAAGATGTCAAAAACTTTAGGAAATGGTATAGATCCAATTGAAGTGATTGAGAAATATGGAGCAGATGCTTTAAGATTTTCTGTTCTTTCTGGTACAACTATGGGAAATGATATTCGATATATGCCTGAAAAACTAGAACAAGCTTCTAATTTTGCTAACAAACTATGGAATGCTGCTAAATTTATACTTATGAATCGACCAGAAAAAGAAGAAATATTAGAATTTAGAAAAAATAATTATAAGGAAAAAGAAGGAAGTTATCAAAAAGGTTCTTTGAAATTATCAGATAAGTGGATTTTAAACAAATTAAATAAGTTGATTTTAGAAGTTACAAAACATATTGAAAATTATGACTTAGGAGTTGCCATTGATAAAATTTATAATTTTATGTGGAATGAATTTTGTGATTGGTATATAGAAATGGCGAAAGTAAGATTATATGGAGAAAATAAGAAGGAAAAAATACAAGTATCATATGTTTTAAATGAAGTATTTAGAAATTGCCTAAAATTATTACATCCTTTTATGCCGTTTGTAACATCTAAAATATATGATGAATTAATTTCCTATGATGAGACAGACTTAATGGTAAGTCATTGGCCAAAAGTAGAGTTAACAAAAGATTATAAAAATTTTGAATATGATAGACAAGAAGAAACTATAGAAAAATTAAAAGAAATGATAGTAGAAATTAGAAATATTAGAAGTACAAAAAATATTCATCCTACAAAAAAATCAGAATTAATTTTAGTAACAGAGAAATATGAAAAGGAATTAAGAGAAGCAGAAGGAATTTTATTAAAATTTGGTTTTGCTAAAAAAGCAAAAATTCAAAGAGACAAAACAGGAATACCAGAAAATAGTATCCAAATTATAACAGATGGAATAGAACTCTATATACCTTTAGAAGGATTAATTAATTTTGAAGAAGAAAGGAAAAGATTAGAAACGGAAAAAGTAAGATTGGAATCTGAAGTACAAAGGTGTGAGAAAATGTTATCAAATTCTGGTTTTGTTAATAAAGCACCGCAAGCAAAAATTGAGGAAGAAAGAGCAAAACTTAAAAAATATAAAGATATGCTAGAAAAAGTAAAAGAAAGCTTGAAATAATTATAAATAACAAAAAAGATTGTATCTAAAAAATAAAGATACAATCTTTTTTGTTGAGATAAGTCGAACACTTCTAAAAAGTCGACAAAACTTCTTATTTTTTGCTATTGGAAAATAATGGAAAATATATTATAATACTAACAGACAAACTAAGGAGGAGATGAAAATGGAATCGAATTTTTATGAAGAGGACAAACTTCTAGTGTTTACGATAACAGATGAAATTGATGACCATAGTGTACAAATGATAAGGAGGAAAGCGGATTATGAAATTGAAAGATATATGCCTAAAAGAATTATATTTGATTTTGATCGTGTTACTTTTATGGATAGTGCCGGAATAGGATTTATAATAGGAAGATACAAATTTGCTAAAATGTTAGGTGCAAAGTTAGAATTGAGTAATTTAACACAAGGTGTAAGAAAAATTTTTGAAATGAGTGGTATTTTAAGATTAATACCAGTTGCAGAAATTTATTAGTTAGATAGTAAAAATAAGCCTTAAATGAACAGAAAGGGATGAAAAGGATGAAAGAAATATTAAAAAATGAAATGAAATTGGAGTTTATTAGTAAATCCTCCAACGAAGCTTTTGCTAGAATTGCTGTTGCTGCTTTTGCTTCTCAATTAGATCCAACGATTGAAGAATTAGCAGATATTAAAACAGCAGTTTCAGAAGCTGTTACTAATTGCATTATTCATGGTTATGATCATAAGCATGGAATTGTAAAAATATCGGCTAAATTAAAGGAAAATGAAATTATAATTGAAATTTCTGATAAAGGAAAAGGTATTGAAAACATTGATGAGGCAAAAGAGCCTTTGTATACAACAAAACCAAATTTAGAAAGATCTGGAATGGGATTCACGATTATGGAAAGTTTTATGGATAAAATGGAAGTAGAATCTATTTTAGGACTAGGTACAAAAGTAACTATGTCAAAAATTATAAAACCAAAAGAGGAAGAAGAACAAGAGGAATTTCAGATGCTGATAAAAGACTAAAGAAAAAGAAAAGTGGGGAATTTATGTACGAAAATGATATACAAACAATAAAAAAAGCCCAAGCAGGAGATAAAAGTGAATTAGAAAAATTAATAAAAAATAACAATCGGATTAATATGGAGTATTGTAAGGAGATTTAATGGAAGAGGCTATGAATTAGAAGATTTATATCAGATAGGCTGCATCGGTTTTATAAAATCAATCAAAAGGTTTAATACAAATTTTGAAGTTCGACTTTCTACTTATGCGGTTCCCTATATGATAGGTGAAATTAAGAGATATATCAGAGATGATGGGCCGATTAAAATAAGTAGAAGTATTAAAGAATTAGGAATAAAAATAAGAGAATTAGAAAAAGAGTTTTTAAATAAAAAAGGAAAAGAAATAACAGAAGAAGAAATACAAAAAGAGTTAAAAGTTTCTAAAGAAGACATACTGTTAGCAAAAGAGGCTAGTAGAAATGTAGAATCCATTGAAAATGCAACTTATACAAATACAAAAGACGGAAATACCATTAAATTAATTGAAAAACTTACAACAGAAAAAAATGAAGAAGAACTTTTGACCAATAAATTAGTGATAAATGATTTAATAAGTGGACTCGAAAAAAGAGATAAGGAAATAATTTTTCTTCGTTTTTTTAAGGAAAAAACACAAACACAAGTTGCCAAAATATTAGGAGTAACACAAGTACAAATATCAAGAATAGAGCGTAGAATTCTGAATAATATGAAAATGAAGTTAAGTTCATAAAGTAAAAGGAAGGTGATCAAATGAAAAAATTTTTTATCTATTTTTTTTCATTTATTTTCATATGTTTTCTTTTACCAGCTCTATTAACCAAAAGAGAAATTAAAACTTCAACAAACTTAAATGGAAATAATGTGACAGATTTAAAACAAGAAGAAAATGAAAATACTCAAGTTTCCTATGATTATAAAAAGTATAGTACTATAAAGTTATTACATACAAAAACAGGAGAAGTGGAAGAAGTAGGTTTAGATACTTATTTATGTCATGTTGTTTCTGCTGAGATGCCTGCTGACTATGAAATTGAAGCATTGAAAGCACAGGCAGTTGTTGCAAGAACATATACAATTTATAAAATTCAAAATAAAAAACATGATAATGCTGATATATGTGATGATTCAAACTGTTGCCAAGCTTGGGTATCTAAAGAAACTAGACTTAGTAGATGGGAAGAATCCCAAAGGGAAAGCAATTGGGCAAAAATAGAACAATGTGTTAATGAAACAAAAGGAAAAGTAATAACCTATGAAGGAAAACCTATTAATGCTTTCTTTCATGCTAATAGTGGAGGAACAACAGAACTTCCTGTTAATGTATGGGGAGGTTCTAGTTTTCCCTATTTACAAGTTGTTGAAACAGCGGGAGAAGAAGGATATACCCAATACCGTTCAGAAGTGATTTTAACAAGAGAAGAATTGTTGAGTAAATTAAAGACAAAATATAATGATATAAAAATTAATTTTGAAGACGATCAAGATCTAAAAATACTAGATTATACAGATAGTAATCGAGTAAAAAGTGTAAAATTTGGAAATCATGAACTTTCAGGAGTAGAAACGAGAACTTTATTAGGATTAAAATCTACCAATTTTGAAATGATAAAAGAAGGAGATAATATAAAGTTTTCCGTAATTGGATATGGTCATGGTGTTGGAATGAGTCAAACAGGAGCAGATACGATGGCAAAGCAAGGAAGTAATTATGAAGAAATTATTAAACATTTTTATGTAGGAGTGGAAATAAAAGAGATAAATGAATTATAATGTATAATTCTCTAAAAATAGGAAATACTTTTATTAATAAAGTATTTAAGGAGGATTATATGAGAAGAGATAGAAGAATCCAGAATAAAGGAAAGCAATTATTCAGCGATAAAATAATTATTTATTCGGTTATTGGAGTAGTCATTTTGACAATTATATTAATAGGATTACTACTATATAGTAAAAGTTTAAGTGATGATGTAAGAGAAGGTACAATGACGCTAGAACAAATGGCCAATATGACAGGAAACAACACAGAAAACACAGAAAGTGCAAGTACAGAAATAGGAAAATCAGTAGAAGATTCCAAGAACGAGGTAAATACCACAAATAATACATCTATGAATAGTTCTATAAGTGATAATACAAAAAGTATAGTAAATGCAACAAATACAATCAATACGACTAATAAAAATTCTTCCAAAACAACCAATGCGGAAGCAATAAAAGAAAAAGATAGCAAAAAAGAATTAAGCTTTGAAAAACCAGTAGAGGGAGAAACTGTAAGAGAATATGCAAAAGATAATCTAATTTATTCGGAAACATTAAAAGAATGGGTCACTCATATGGGAATTGATATTAAAGCAGATAAAACAACAGTAGTAAAAGCAGCAGAAAAAGGAACGATAAAATCAATTAAGAATGATCCTAGATATGGCTTAACAATTGTAATAGAACATGACGATGGATTCCAAACAGTATATGCTAATTTATTAACTTCTGAATTTGTAGTAGAAGGAGAAAAAGTAGAAAAAGGTCAAAGCATTGGAACAGTTGGAAATACAGCAGTGTTTGAGATTGCAGATGAGCCACATCTACATTTTGAAATTTTAAAAGATTCAATCCCATTAGATCCTAATATATATTTAAAATAGTTCTCAATAGCTTTTGAAGACAAAGGAAATATTCCTTCGTCTTTTTCTTTATTTCTTATTACTACATTATTTAGATTTATGAAAACATAAAAAACTACAAAAAAATGTTTGACATTTTTTTGTTTGTATGATATGATAAGAACAAATAAAAAATGGGAGTGAGGAATATGCCTAGAAAAAAGCCAGAATTAAATAAAAGAGAAAAAGCAATTTTGAAATTTATTGAGAAACAGATTATGACACAAGGATATCCACCATCTGTAAGAGAAATTGGAAAGGCAGTTGGATTAAGTTCAACAGCAACTGTTCATGGATATTTATCAAAATTAGACGAAAAAGGTTACATAAAAAAACAAGATAAAAAAGGAAGAACATTACGCTTATTAAAAGGTGGTTCAGGAGAAGAGAAAAAAACATCTAGTAAAGATTTTTATACACAAAGAGAGTTAGTAGAGGTACCAATTATAGGGAAAATAACAGCAGGAGAACCAATATTAGCGGTAGAAAATATAACGGATACTTTTCCAATACCGGTTGATTTTGTAGGTAATTCAGAAAGCTTTATGCTTACTGTCAGAGGAGAGAGTATGATTGAAGCTGGAATTTTAGATGGAGATTATATTTTAGTAAAAAGACAAAATACAGCTAACAATGGAGAAATAGTAGTAGCTTTAATTGGAGAAGAAGCGACGGTTAAAACTTTTTATAAGGAGAAAGATCATATAAGACTTCAACCAGAAAACAGTACAATGGATCCTATTATTGTTCCAACTTGTGAGATATTAGGAAAAGTTGCAGGGGTATTTAGAAAAATGTAATATTAACAAAAAATAATTGACAAAAAAATCCATGTCACATATAATATGATATGGATTTTTTATGTGAATACACATTAAGAGAAAAGGAGTAGGTATGTTAAAATTACTAACAAATTTAAAAGAATCAATATTATATGTACTAATAGTTGTGTTACTGTTAGTTTTACAAGCATGGTCGGATTTAACTCTTCCAGATTTTACATCTAAAATTGTAAATATAGGAATTCAAGCTGGGGGAATTGAAAATGCTGTACCAGAAATAATTTCAAAAAAAGATATGGATCTTATGCTACTTCTTACAGAAAATGATGATAGCATATTAGATAATTATAGAATAAATAAAAATTCTTTAACAACAGAACAAAAAGACAAAATAAAATATTATTTAGGAGATAGAGTTAACCCAGAAACAGAAACATTATACATACTAAAAAAAATAGATAACAAAACAGAAGCGGAACTTTCTAAAACGATGGCAGATCCTTTAACAAAAATGACAGTTATATTAAATGAAGAAACGGCAGGGCAAATAAAAGAAAAAATATTAGAAAGTGTACCAAATGAACAAAAAGAAATAATGAAATCAACTAGCTTAGAAGATATAATTATTCATATGAAAGAAGAACAAAGAAATCAAATGTTACAACAATTTTCTAGTCAAATGGAAAATGTGGAAGACTCAATCAAAGAACAAGCGGCTGTTGCTACTGTTAAAACCTTATATCAAAAATTAGGTATAGATACAGATAAATTGCAAAATGATTATATATTAAAAGAAGGAAGCTTAATGTTATTAATTGCCGTAATTAGTGCAACATCTGCTATTTTAATTATGCTATTTTCTGCAAAAGTAGCGGCGAGATTGGGTCAAACATTAAGAGATAAAGTATTTAAAAAAGTTCTACAATTTTCAAGTAGAGAATTAGTAGAATTTTCAACAGCATCCTTAATAACTCGAAGTACAAATGATATTCAGCAAATACAACAAATGATAACGATGTTATTTAGAACCGTTATATATGCACCAATAATGGGAATATTTGGATTTGTAAAAGTATTAACACATAGCCATAACACAATGATTTGGATAGTAGCTGTAGCAATTTTGGCAATTGTATTTATTGTGGGAACCCTATTTATAGTGGCAATGCCAAAATTTAAAAGATTACAAAATTTAATTGATAAGCTAAACTTAGTATCAAGAGAGATTTTAACTGGTTTACCAGTGATTAGAGCATTTAATAAAGAAAAACATGAGGAAAAACGTTTCGATTTAGCCAACATGGATTTGATGAAGACAAATATATTTGTAAATAGAGCAATGTCTATGATGATGCCATTACTAATGTTTACGATGAACTCGACAATGATACTAATTATATGGGCAGGAGGGCATGCTGTAGATCAAGGAATATTACAAGTAGGAGATATGATGGCTTTCATACAATACATGATGCATATATTAATATCATTCCTAGTAATTTCTTCTATCTCAATTATGTTACCGAGAGCTTCTATATCTGCAAAACGTATTAATGAAGTATTAGAAACAAAAATTAGTATTAAAGATGCAAAACAAACAAAAAAATTAGATTCTGAGAAAAGAGGATTAGTAGAATTTAAAAATGTATCATTTCGATATCCTGATGCTGATACAGAAATATTATCAGATATTAACTTTACAGCAAAACCAGGAGAAACAACAGCTATTATAGGTAGTACAGGAAGTGGTAAATCGACAATTGTTAATTTAATACCAAGATTTTATGATGTTACAGGTGGAGAATTAAGAATTGATGGTGTAAATGTAAAAGATGTAGCACAAAAAGAATTAAGAAACAGAATTGGTTTTGTACCACAAAAAGGAATATTATTTTCTGGAAATATAGAATCTAATATCAAATATGCAGATTCAAAAATGTCAGATGAACAGATGAAAAAAGCAGCAGAGATAGCACAAGCAACAGAATTTATAGAAAGTAAAGAAAAGAAATATAAAGATGAAATATCACAAGGTGGAGGAAATGTATCAGGAGGACAAAGACAACGTTTATCAATAGCAAGAGCTATTGCAAAAGATCCAGAAATATTTGTATTTGATGACAGTTTTTCGGCTTTAGATTTTAAAACAGATGCAGCTTTACGTGCAGCATTAAAAGAAAATACAGAAAACAAAACTGTAATTATAGTAGCCCAAAGAATTAGTACAATATTAAATGCGGATCAAATAATTGTGTTAGATGATGGAAAAGTTGTAGGAAAAGGCACACATGAAGAATTAATGAAAAATAATGAAATTTATAAACAAATAGCATTATCACAATTATCTGAAGAAGAATTAAATTAGAAAGGAGGAAAAGCATATGCCAGGACCAATGGGTGGTGGTCGAAAAAGAAGATCACAAAATATAGAAAAAGCAAAAGATGTAAAAGGAACCATTAAAAAATTAGTAAAGAATTATATGGCAAAATACAAAATATCTTTAATAATAGTATTTATATTTGCAATAGGAAGTACAATATTTACAATTGTAGGACCTAAAATGTTAGGGAATGCAACAACAGAAATATTTAATGGCTTAGTTGGAAAAATATCTGGTGGTTCAGGAATTGACTTTGAAAAAATAGGTCAAATATTATTAACACTTTTAGGGTTATATATAGTTAGTAGCATTTTCTCCTTTATACAAGGATTTACAATGACAAGTGTAGCACAAAAATTGACCTATAAGCTTAGAAATGATCTAGTATTAAAAATTAATAAATTACCAATGAAATATTTTGATAAAAAAACACATGGAGAAGTGTTATCAATTATAACTAATGATATTGATACACTAAGTATGAACTTAAACCAAAGTATTACACAAATTATAACTACAGTATGTACAATTATTGGAATATTAATAATGATGTTATCAATAAGCTTACAAATGACATTAATATCTATGATAATATTGCCAATATCGATTATTATAATAAAAGTGATTGTTAGAATATCACAAAAATATTTTAGAACACAACAAAATTACTTAGGGCATGTAAATGGTCAAGTGGAAGAAATATATAGTGGATTAAATATAGTAAAAGTATTTAATGGGGAAGAAAAAGCAGAGAAAGAATTTAGAAAAGCAAATGAACAATTATATAATTCAGGATGGAAATCACAATTTTTATCAGGATTAATGCATCCATTAATGAATTTTTTAGGAAATATTGCATATGTAGCTGTTGCAGTAGTAGGTGGATATTTTGCAATACAAGGAACGATTACAGTAGGAAATATACAAAGTTTCATACAATATAATAGACAATTTGTACAGCCAATTGGGCAAGTAGCTCAAATATCAGGAATGTTACAAGCAATGGTAGCGGCTGCAGAAAGAATTTTTAATTTTTTGGAAGAGGAAGAAGAAGTAGTTACAGCAAAAGAAAATATCGATACAGATAATTTAAAAGGAAATGTAGAATTTAAAAATGTTCAATTTGGGTACAATCCGGAAAGAACCATTATTAATAATTTTAATGCTAATGTAAAAGAAGGACAAAAAATAGCAATCGTTGGGCCTACAGGAGCAGGAAAAACAACAATTGTAAAATTATTAATGCGTTTTTATGATGTAAATTCTGGATCAATTTTAGTAGATGGGCATAATGTAAAAGATTTCGAACGTGCAAATTTAAGAAAAATGTTTGGAATGGTTTTACAAGATACTTGGTTATTTGCTGGAACTGTAAAAGAAAATATAAAATATAGCAAAGAAAATGCGACAGATGATGAAGTGATTGAAGCAGCAAAAGCAGCACATGTACATCATTTTATAAAAACTTTACCACATGGTTATGATTCTATCATTAATGAAGAATCAAGCAACATATCAGCAGGACAAAAACAGTTATTAACAATTGCAAGAGTTATTTTGGCAGATCCAAAAATATTAATACTAGATGAAGCAACAAGTTCAATTGATACTAAAACAGAAATACAAATACAAGCAGCAATGGATAATCTAATGAAAGGGAGAACAAGCTTTATAATTGCACATAGGTTATCCACAATCAAGAATGCTGACTTAATATTAGTTATGAACCATGGAGACATTGTAGAACAAGGAACTCATGATAAATTACTAGAAAAAGGTGGATTCTATTCAGAATTATATAATAGTCAATTTGAAGAAGTAGAAGAATAACAACTAAAAAAAGATTAAAAATTACCTAAGAAATAGTCATAATATAAGATGCTGATTATTTTTTAGGTATATTTTTGGAAATGGACATTTAATTATAATATTATAAATTAAATTTTAGATTTCTGAAAGAATAATTGATAAATTTTTATAAATATAGTATGATAAAATAAATAAAAATGGAAAGAGGAAATAAAATTATGAAAATATTAGCAGTAGGAGATCTGATTGGTTCTGTAGGAATCAAAAAATTAAGAAGCGTATTACCAGAATTACGAAAAAAAAATAGCATAGATTTTGTTATTGTAAATGGTGAAAACTCAGCAGAAGGAATGGGAATGACAGAAAAGAATTTTAAAGACATATTACAAGAAAATGTAGATGTTATTACAATGGGAAACCATACATGGGGAAAAAAAGATATTTTTAAATTTATAGATCATCCTAAATTAATTAGACCAGCAAACTATCCAAAAGGAGTAGTAGGAAAAGGGTATAACATTTATTCTTGTAAAAATAAAAAAATTGCTGTTATCAATTTGATTGGAAGAGTAGATATGAATATACTTTCTGAAAACCCATTTATCATAGTAAAAGAAATTTTACAAGAAATTCAAGATAAGACAGATATTATTATAGTTGACTTTCATGCAGAAGCTACTGCAGAAAAAATTGCTTTAAGCTATTTTCTAGATGGGAAAGTAACAGCTGTTTATGGTACCCATACACATGTACAGACAGCAGATGAGATTATTTTAGAAAAAGGAACTGCGTATATAACAGATATTGGAATGACAGGACCAAAAAAATCTGTTATTGGAATGGATGTACAAGCATCTATAAAAAGATTCGAAACAACACTACCAGAAAGATATAAAATCGCTACAGGAGAATGCATTTTTAATGGAGTTATTTTTGATATAGAAGACAGAATAAACAAGGTAAAACAAATCAAAAGAGTAAAAATTTAAGAAAAAAACAATAAGATAGAAACATCTTATATTTCTTATAATTTTTTGTCGAAAAATAATGTTTATCGCGATGAAATCACCTAAAAATTTCCAAAAATTACTTTACAATTATTTCCAAATAATGTAAAATAGAAATCGTAAAAGTTGCAACAAAAAAAATAAAAATTATAGGAGGCAAAAGAAAATGGAAATTTTAAAGATTTCATCAAAATCAAACCCAAATTCAGTAGCAGGAGCAATTGCTGGATTGGTGAAAGAATCAAATAAGGCAGAAATGCAAGCAATTGGTGCAGGAGCATTAAATCAAGCGGTAAAAGCGGTAGCGATAGCAAGAGGATTTGTAGCTCCAGCAGGAGTAGATTTAGTTTGTATACCAGCCTTTGCAGAAGTAGAAGTAGAAGGAGAAGATAGAACAGGTATTAAACTAATTGTGGAGTCAAGAACTTAAAAATATAGAATAAAATCACAGGCTGCATTTTTTTGCAGTCTGTTTTGTTTAGGAAAATCTGTATAAAAACTTGAAATTTTATTTTAAATCATGTATGATGGCATAGTATAGAGGTGAATTATGAAATCAAATTGGATTAAATATTTATTTATTGTATTTATAGTTATTATCTTAGTTTTTTCAATTTTCAAAATAAAACAAGACGAAAATGAAAAAAAACAAGAAGAAGCTTATTCTGCAAATCAAGAAGAAAAAATAAAAGAAATAAAGTTAGGAATTGCGCAATTAGATACAATGAATCCTATTCTTAGTAACAATAAAAACATACAAGATATTTCTAAATTAATTTATGAGCCATTGGTTAATTTAACATCTGATTACAAAGCACAAACTTGCCTAGCAAAAGAATGGGCAAAACAAAGTGATAATTCTTATTTGATTAAATTAAGAGAAAATGTTAGATGGTCAAATGGTCAAAGATTCACGTCAGAAGATGTAAGGTTTACAATTGATCGATTAAAAGATTCACAAACTATTTATTCAGCTAATGTTCAAAATGTAATTGGTGTAGATATTATTGATGATTATACTTTAAAAATTAATTTAGATAGAGAAATTCCTTTTTTTGAATATAATTTAACCTTTCCAATTTTGTCAAAAGATTATTATGCAGGTGAAGATTTTTCCAATACAAGCAAAAACGCTTCTCCAGTTGGTACAGGAAAATTTAAAATAACAGAAGTTCAATCTTCTTATCTTACATTAGAAAAAAATACAAGTTGGTGGAATAAAGAAAATGAAATAACATTAGAAAAAATAACTATTAATTTATTTTCTTCTATTGGAGAATTATACAATAGTTTTAAGGTGGGAAATCTTGATCTAATTAGTACATCAAATGACAATTTACAAGAATATATAGGAACCATAGGCTATAGTTATAAAGAAATAAAGGGAAGAGAACATACCTTTTTGGCATTGAATACAACAAATTATTTTTTATCAAAAGGAGAGGTTAGAAGAGCAATTTCTTATTCAATTGATAAAAACAATATAACAAGTAGTGTTTTTAACAGCAAATATTATGCTAGTAGTTTTCCATTAGACTACGGTAATTGGTTATGTCAGGAACAGGATGCTAGCAGTGGTTATAATTTAGAGCAAGCCAAACAAGTCTTAGTTGATAATGGTTGGAGTTATCAAAATGGATATTGGCAAAAAACAGAAAATTATAGAACACAAAGGCTAGTTTTGAATTTATTAGTCAAAGCTAGTGATTCTAATAAAGTTGCTGTTGCACAGAATATAAAAGGACAATTAGAAAATCAAGGACTTAGAATTAATATTATTCAAGCATCTGATGAACAATATAGACAAGCAATAGCATCGAAAAATTATGATATATTGCTTTGTAGTATAACAGTATCACCAAGTCCAGATCTAACTACTTTTTTTGGTGAAGGAAATTTAGCAAATTATTCCAATGAAGAAGTGAATAATATTATGAATGAATCAAAAAACACAATTGACGAAAACATCTTAAAAGAAAAATATACAAGATTAATGGAGATTTATAAAACAGATATACCTTATATTAGTTTATATAATAACAAATATACCGTAGCTTATAATTCTGCATTAGTAGGAAATATCACACCAAATTGGTTTTATCAATTTTATGGAATAGAAGGATGGTATAAATAAAAAAATAAAAAATAGAAAAAAATCTTGACAAAACAAATTTTTGATATATAATAAACACATCAAACAAAAGTTCAAGAAAATTAAGGAGGAAAATTTATGGGAGAAAATACAGAAAAAAAGAAGGCTTTAGAAATGGCAATGAATCAAATTGAAAAACAATTCGGCAAAGGTTCTGTTATGAAACTTCGGAGAATTTAAAGCAATGGAAATAGAAGCAATTCCAACAGGAGCTTTAGGTTTAGACATTGCATTAGGAATTGGAGGTGTTCCAAGAGGTAGAATTATAGAAGTATTTGGTCCAGAATCATCTGGTAAAACGACATTAGCATTACATATTGTTGCAGAAGCACAAAAAATAGGAGGAGAAGCGGCTTTTATTGATGCAGAACATGCTTTAGATCCAGTTTATGCAAAAAAATTGGGAGTAGATATTGATAACTTAATTGTATCGCAACCAGATACAGGAGAACAAGCTTTAGAAATTACAGAAAGTTTAGTAAGAAGTGGAGCTTTAGATGTTATTGTAGTAGACTCTGTTGCAGCATTGGTTCCAAAAGCTGAAATTGATGGAGATATGGGAGATTCTCATATGGGACTTCAAGCAAGATTAATGTCACAAGCTTTGAGAAAATTGGCAGGAGCTATTAATAAATCAAAAACTGTTTTAATTTTTATTAATCAATTAAGAGAGAAAATAGGTGTTATGTTTGGAAATCCTGAAACAACAACGGGGGGTAGGGCATTAAAATTCTATGCATCTGTTAGAATGGATATCCGAAAAATTGAAAATATCAAGCAAGATGGAGAAGTTAAAGGAAACAGGGTACGTGTAAAAGTTATTAAAAATAAGGTAGCACCACCATTTAGAGAAGCAGAATTTGATGTTATGTATGGACAAGGTATTTCAAAAGAAGGAAACGTATTAGATATGGCAGTTAATCTAGATATTATTGAAAAAGCAGGCTCTTGGTTTAGTTATAATGGACAAAGAATTGGACAAGGTAGAGAAAATGTTAAGAAATATCTAAAAGAAAATTCAGATATACTAGAGGAAGTAGAACAAAAAGTAAGAGAAAATTTTGCAAAAGCATTTGAACAAAGCTTGGGAGAAGAACTTCCAAGAAATGAAGAGGATGAAGAATAATTTATAAAATATTAGTAAGGGTTAAGTAGATAAGTATGTTAACAGCATATAATCTGGTTAGCCTTTTATAAAATAATTCAAAATAAATTACTTGCTATTTATAAAGACTTATAGTAAAATAATAAAAAAGAAAAAGAAGGTAAAAAATGTATACAATAGAAGAATTTGATAGAGAAAAAACAAAAGTAATAAAGTATATCTTATATAAAAAAAGATCAGAACAAGAAGTAAGAAATAAATTTGAAAAATTAATAGAACAAAGCTTATTAGAAGATATTATTAACTACCTAAAAGAAGCAAAATATATTAATGATAAAGAATACATTCAAAAAACGATAAATAATTTTATTGCTTTGAAAAATTTATCTATTCGAGAAATTGAATATAAATTAATAGCAAAAGGGTTGAAAAAAAATGATATTGAAGATTATATTTATGAAAATAAAGAAGAATTAGAAAAGTATGAAATAAAATCAGCAGCTAATATCATTTATAAGAAATCAGATTCTATGGAGCAACAAGAAATAATACAATTTTTACTAAAAAAAGGTTATAAAATAGAAAATATTAGGAACGTGCTTGTAGAATAAAAGAAATAAAGGAGAAGAAATGGCAATATTTACATTAGAAACAAAAAAATATGCAATTAAAATTGATAATTTTGAAGGACCACTTGACTTGTTATGTCATTTGATTGATAAAAATAAGATGAATATTTACGATATTAATTTAAGTGAAATAACAGACCAATATATTGAATATTTAAAAGAACAGGAAAAATTAAATTTAGAAATAGCAAGCGAGTTTTTAGTTATGGCATCTACTTTACTGTTTTTAAAGTCAAAAAATCTTTTGCCAAAGCAAGAAGAAGAGGGAGAAGAGTTAACAGAAGAAGAATTGATAAGAAGAATTATAGGATATAAAAAATTCAAAGAAATTAGTAAAGTCTTAAAAGAAAATTATGCAACTTATTCAAATCGATATTTTAAACTAGCAGAAGAAATAGAGTTTCCAAAACAGAAGATAGAAAAAGATTATGATAATACAGTAATACCAACGATATATAGTCAATTAATAGAAAAAAATCAACAAAAAATCAACCAAAATGCTAATAATATTGAAAAAATAGCAATTACAGATAACTATACAGTCGCAAGTAAAGTAAGGGAAATGTTTCGAGTATTGGTGAAGCAAAAAAGATTTGTATTTAATAAATTGTTCTCGATAAAAAAACATAATAAACAAGAAATTGTAACAGCTTTTTCGGGATTACTAGAATTATCTAGAAGAAGTAAAGTAGAAACGTTGCAAGAAGAATTGTTTGGTGATATAACAGTAGAAAAAACTAAAAAAATTGTAAATCATTAAATATGAAATAAAAATGATTAAAAAGCAAAGGATGGGAAAAACTAATATTAGATAGGCTAAGGAGGCGAAGATATTGGTTTTTCTTTTTGTTTTTTTTATAGTAATTTTTCTGTTATTACTTTCTAAAATTAGAATAGAAATTAATAATCTTCGATTTTCTTCCATAAAACCAAAACAGATAAATAGAAATTATAAAATAGTAATAAAATTATGTTTATTTAATAAAATGCCAATTATTAAAATAAGTTTAACCAAAATTAAATTAGAAAAATTAAATATAAATAAAAAGATTAAAAACATTAACTTAAAAGTCTTAGAGGATAAAAATAGGTTTGAAAAAAATTTTTGGAAAGCTATCAAAAAAATAGAGATAACAATTAAAAAAATTGATTTAGACGTAGAATTAGGAACAGAAAATGCAAGTTTTACTTCTCTATTGATTCCTGTTTTTAGTACGATTCTTGCGATGATTTTTAGAAAAAAAATTTCTAATCATGAGAAACAAAAGTTTAAGATTACCCCTATTTATCGTGATAAAAATATAATTAATATAGCAATTTCAGGTATATTTGAAATAAAAATGATACATATTATAAATATAATATATATCTTAAACAAGAAAAAAGGAGTGAATAAACATGAGCGAGCATCCAATAGAGGGTCTTATGATTACAGCTATGAATAGTATACAAGATATGATTGATGTCAATACTATAATTGGAGAACCAATTGAAACTTCTAATAATATTGTAATTATACCAATTTCAAAAGTTTCTTTCGGATTTGCAGCAGGTGGTAGTGAATTTAAAGGAGAAACAATTGATGAATATACAAAAAAAGATAAAGAAGAAGAAATTCAATATCGTTTACCATTTGGAGGTGGATCTGGTGCAGGAGTTACGATTAACCCTATTGCATTTTTAGTTATACAATCAAACAATGTAAAATTAATGCCAGTTAATCATACATCGTCTTTAGATAAGCTTTTAGACTATATGCCAGACTTAATTGAAAAGGCAAACAATATGATGAATCGACATATCCAAAACAAAAAAGAAGAAACTCAAAAAATATTAAAAGAAATGCAAAAGAAGCAACAAGATAGCATGCAAAAAGAAGAAAAGAATAAAAAGCAAATAAAAAATAAAATTGAAAAAGAAGAAAAAAAGATAGAAGAAGTAATAGAACCAGATCAGACTTATGAATTTGAATATGATGAAACGTTAGAAGATGAATAAAAAGTCACATTGAGATAGTGAAGTGAACCCAAAATGTTAGACAAAAGGTTTAATAAGGAGGGTTCATTTTTATTTTAAAATATTTACAAAAAAATTATAAAACATATAATAGTAAAGAGATGAAAATAGAAAGATGAAAGAAGAAGCAAATGAGAAAATAAAAAGAGCGGAAGAAGCTTGATATATCTTTTCCAAATTACGAAAGATGATGTTATATTGAAAAAGTGCAATTCAGAAGTTTATAATAAAATTGTAAAAAAATTTGAAATACTTAAATTAATATATAATAATCCCAAATATTAAATAAATATATTTAATATTTGGGATTATTTTCAGCTTCTTAACAAATCAACCCAAGAATAACAAATATGTTTTGTCATGGTAAATAAATTAATTTTTTCAACCTCATTTTTAGCAATAATATCTACAGTCGATAAGGTTTTACCATCTAAAGAAAAAGATACTTCACCAAGCTTTTGACCATTGCTAACAGGAGCAGGAATCACTTCTTCTAAATTTAAAATTTGTTCAATATTTTTATCTTTCCCTTTTTCAATTAAAGTACCTGCATTATCTTTTAATACGGCATCAACATAAGAAGTAACGCCTTTATCAACACAAACAGTTTTTACAATATCATCTTTTTTTCCAAATTGTTTAAAAGAGAATGTATTAAACCCATAATCAAGTAATTTTTGTGCTTCTTCAAATCGAACTTTTGTAGAAGGAGCTTTCATAATAACAGCAATTAAAGACAAATCATCTCTTGTTGCACTAGCAGATAAATTATATAAAGCAAGAGAAGTAGAACCGGTCTTTAAACCAGTAGCACCTTTATAACTTTTTATTAATTTATTGGTGTTTGATAGTTGCGATTTTCCGTCGCGTAACGTATCCATCCATATAGTAGTATAATTGGTAATACTAGGATAATGATTTAATAATTCCCTTGACATTAAAGAAATATCATAAGCTGATGTAACATGCCCATCTTCATCAAGACCATGACAATTTTTAAAGCAAGTATCATTCATACCAAGAATTTTTGCTTTATCATTCATCATTTGAACAAAAGCTTCTTCTGAACCAGCGATATATTCTGCCATTGCTACAACACAGTCATTTGCAGAATTAACACAAATGGCCTTTAACATTTCGTTTACTGATAAAGTTTCTCTTGGGTCTAGCCAAATTTGAGAACCTCCCATAGAAGCAGCATTTTCACTACAAGGTACTGTATCTTCTAAAGAAATTTTACCATTATCTAGAGCTTCCATAATTAATAAAATGCTCATTACTTTAGTAACAGAAGCAGGACGTAGTTGCTCATGAATATTGTGTGAGTATAAAATTTGCCCTGTAGTTTGTTCTATTAAAATAGCACTGCCAGACTCCAGTAAAAGAGAGTTGTTTTCTGTTGCTTCCGAACTAGTTTGTATTACTTCATTAGAATTTGAGTTATTTGTTGTTATATTATTCGAATTGCTACTTGTGCTGTTAGTTATGTTAGTAGAGCTATCATTTACAGAATTAGTCATGTTGGCATTTGAAGACCAAACATAAATACTTTCTTCTGCTAGAGATGGTAGGATACAACAAAAAATAAGTGAAAAACTTAACAAAAAACCAATTGATAATTTTAAAAAATGCATAAAAATCCCTCCAATAGATATTAAAATATATTCTCATATATCCATAAATATTCTATGGAAGGAAAGAATTTATGATTGTATTTGTTTTATAGCAATTAAGGTAGTTGTAACACTTTTACCATCTGTTGAACAATTGATTTTTATGTCATTTTGAGAATTATTTCGAAATTTAAAATCATAACTACCGTAAGCTACTGCAGCATCTTTTCCTTTTTCTATATAAGGAACATAATTGCTATGTTTATGTCTTTCTGTTACAACTAAATCAGGACTAGCAAGTACAGCATTATATAGAGTACTACTTATTTGACAGTTACCTCCACCGAGCCCTTTTTTCTTATTACCGTTATTGTCAAAAATATCAGCTTTTTGATAGCCTTTTGATGTGGTAGCTTGTCCCACAGTATTACAAAAAGAAAAGGTATCTCCCGACTTTACTATGGTATCATTTAAAATATCACAGGTTATCTTTATATTGTTTTGCCTAGCTGGATCTTTAGAATAGATTGTGGTAGAAAAACTAGCTATTTGATTTTCCTCGTATGGAATGGTTTGTTGAGTAGAAGAGGAATCTTCCGAAATTTTTTGATTTTCATTATTATGCTCTGCTTCATTATTAGAATCATTTCCGATTTTCTTGATTTGTACTAGAAGTTCGTTCTGCTTCGTATTCACTGCTATTTTCATTATCAGTTAGGGATTGACTATAAAAATAATAGCCAATTGCACCACTTATTAAAACTGCTATTATGATTATTAATATTAGTAATCCTTTTTTATTCATAAATATCACCAATTTTATTCTAACCAAAAAAGATAAAATTATGTTATTTTAAGAGTTTAATTTTGGAAAATTTTATATATCTAAATGTTATTATTTATATAAAAACGTTGAAATTAAATTAGAAAGTATACAAATTAAATTGTTTACAATAATAAGGGGATATGTAAAACCTTTTTGATTTGTAATTTTATGTAAGATATGATATAATTATATTACAACAAGAAATTTGTTGCCTTTGAAAAAATAAAATTTTCGGAGGCACAGTCCTCCGAACAAATGTAGGGAGGAAAACACAAATGGAAAAGAAATGGCTAACCGCCATATGGCTGTCAAAAGAAAACATTTTTAAGATTTGGGACTGTAAAGTCAGTTATGATGTAACGGATGTAGCCGTCCCAGAAAATACAGTTTTTTATTTTTTTAGTAAAAGAAGGGCTAATTTAGAAATAATACAATTAAGCTTTTCAATTATAGACAATCAGGTTTGGTTCGATGAGGAAATCGATCAATTGGTTATGGATCACAAACTTTACTGTTGTGGAAAAAAATATGAAGATGCCTTGATAATAGAAGGAGAAAATAAAAACTGTATCATTCCTGATTTTTTTGACACATTCCATAATTTTAAGTTTGAGTTTATTTAATCTAAATAAGCTCAAAGCCAATCACTTTAAAAGTTCTAAGCTTTTAGAGTGATTTCTTTTAGATATAAAGATTAAAATAAAATTAGTAAAAAATATCTATTAAAAAAGGATGAATCTTTTAAAACAAGGAAAAACAAATATTGACAATTCATAAAAATAAAAGTATAATAGATATAGCTTGTAAAAAGTACTAACAAAACTTAAACAATAGAGTTACTAATATTTTGTAACATTTGCATATTTAATTTGTATATAAATTCTACTAAATTATAATTTTCTACAATTTAAAAAGGAGAAAAAGTATGCTTAAGAAATATTGGAAAAAAATTGGAATGTTAATTTTAATAATAGCATGTGTATTTAATATAATGAGTAAATTAGTTAATAAGTTATCTTTGAATAAAGAAATGTTATACTCAGCAGAATATATATATAGTGAAGAACAAAAAAATAAAACAAAATAAAGGTAAATACTTGAAAAAGTAAAAAAAATATGCTATGATAAAAAACAGTCATGTTATTAAATTCGAGAAAGAGGTGAACTTGAAAGTGAAAAAAGATTTACATCCAGAATATAACCAAACAACTATTACATGTGCATGTGGAAATGTTTTAGAAGTTGGGTCAACAAAAAAAGATTTAAAAGTAGATGTGTGCTCAAAATGTCATCCATATTGGACAGGAAACTTAAGACAAGATACAGCAGGTGGTAGAGCAGATAAATTTAAAAAGAAATATGGTCTTGCATAAGGCAAAAAATAGGATAAAAGTAAAAAACTTTTATCCTTATTTTTTTCTTGCAAAATGCGACAAAATGTATTAAAATAAATGATACATAAGGGCACTGTCCCTAATGTACCAATGGAGGTAAGAATGAATACATCAAATAATATAAAATTACAAGAAAAATATATCGAAAAAGTAAGAAAATTAAATCAAGGAGATTTGAAATATACTATTTTAACAATGGGTTGTCAATTGAATGAAAATGATTCTGAAAAGTTATGTGGTATGTTAGATAAAATGGGATATACCAAAACAGAAAATCAAAAAGAAGCAAATTTAGCTTTATTTAATACTTGTTGTGTAAGAGAAAATGCGGAAGATAAGTTATTTGGAAAACTTCGGAGAATTAAAAAGGTTAAAAGAAGAAAAAGGAATTATTATTGCAATTGGTGGATGCATGATGCAAGAAAAACATATTACAGATAAGATAAAACAAAGTTATCCATTTGTTGATATCATTTTTGGAACACATACATTACATAAATTCCCAGAGAATTTATATAAAGTAATACAAGAAAAAAGAAAATTAGAAGATGTAATTGATATTGAGGGAGAAATTTATGAAGGGTTACCAATAAAAAGAGACAGCAAGATCAAAGCATCTGTTACGATTATGAATGGTTGTAATAATTTTTGTAGTTATTGTATTGTTCCATATGTTAGAGGAAGAGAAAGAAGTAGAACTCCTAAAGCTATTTTAGAGGAAGTAAAAGAGTTAGCAAAAGAAGGGTACAAAGAAATTACTTTGCTAGGTCAAAATGTAAATTCTTATTTAAAAATCGAAAAAGAAAAAAACAAAGAATTTGAAGCATATGAAGGGATAAATTCTTTTGCCACTTTACTTAGAGCAATTGATAAAATAGAAGGAATTGAAAGAATCAGATTTGTATCTCCTCATCCAAAAGATTTTACAGATGATGTTATTGCTGCTATAGCAGAGTGTGATAAAGTTTGTAAACTAATTCATTTACCTCTTCAATCTGGAAATACAAAAGTATTAAAAGAAATGAATCGAAAATATAGCAAAGAACAGTATTTATCATTAGTACAAAAAATGAAATCGAAAATACCAAACTTAACCTTATCAACTGATATTATCGTTGGCTTTCCAGGAGAAACAGATAAAGAATTTGAAGATACATTAGATGTTATAAAAACAGTAAAATTTGAGCAAGTTTATATGTTTATCTATTCAAGGAGAGTTGGAACACCAGGAGATAAAATGGAAAATCAAATACCAAAAGAAAAAAAACATAAAAGATTCGATAAATTGAAAGATTTAGTAGAAAGTCAAATTGAAGAAAATAATCAAAAATATGTAGGAACAATTCAAAAGGTATTAGTAGACGGAAAAAGTAAAAACAACCCAAATTTATTATCAGGAAGAACGGATAGTAATAAAGTGGTTATATTTAAAGGATCGACGGATTTAATAGGAAAAATGATAGAATTAAAAATTATTTCTGAACATATGTGGTATTTAAAAGGACAAATACAAGAATAAAAGAAAAGGAGAAAATAGAAATGGCAGAATTTTCACCGATGATGCAAAAATATCTTGAAACAAAAGAAGAATATAAAGATTGCATTTTATTTTATCGTTTAGGCGATTTTTATGAAATGTTTTTTGAAGATGCAATTACTGCCTCAAGAGAATTAGAACTAACTTTAACTGGAAAAGATTGCGGACAAGAAGAAAGAGCACCCATGTGCGGAATTCCTCATCATGCAGCAGAAATTTATGTTTCAAGATTAATTGCTAAAGGATATAAAGTTGCAATATGCGAGCAATTAGAAGATCCTAAAAAAACAAAAGGAATTGTAAAAAGAGGGGTTATTCGCGTAATAACACCAGGAACTTTAGTAGATAGTAATATGTTGGAAGAAAGAAAAAACAATTATATTATGTCTATCTATAAAACTGGTATTTACTTTGGAATTAGTATATGTGATATTTCAACAGGAGAATTTTATTCAGCAGAAATCAAGAATAATTATAATTTTCCAATCTTGCTAGATGAAATTGCAAGATATCAACCATCTGAATTAGTCATTAATTCTATGATGGCAGATTGCCAAGAAGAAATAAATAAAATTAGAGAAAGATTTGAAAATATATATGTAACTCGATTTAATGATAAGTTTTTTAAGGAAGAATTAAATAACCTAGATGTTCAATTTAATATAGTAGATAATTCAGGAAAAAAAATAGAAAACTTAGAAGAAAAGACACTAGTAATAAGCTCTATTAATGCTTTAATTCAATATATAGAGGAAACTCAGAAAACAAGTTTAGAACATATTAATAAAATTACAATATATAATATTTCTAAATATATGGCATTGGATGTAAATAGCAGAAGAAACTTAGAAATAACAGAAAAAATGAGAGATAAGTCTAAAAAAGGAACCTTACTTTGGGTACTTGATAAAACTTGTACTTCCATGGGTGGAAGAATGCTAAGAAGATGGCTAAATGATCCATTAGTAGAAACAATAGAAATTAATAAAAGACTAGAAGCTGTTAAGGAACTAAAAGAAAATATTATGTTAAGAGGGGATATCATAGATAACTTAAAAAAAGTGTATGATATCGAAAGATTAGCTGGAAAAATGGCTTATGGCAATGCCAATGCAAGAGATATGATAACATTAAAAAATTCTTTATTGAAATTACCTGAAGTAAAAAAAATACTTGCAAATTGTAATGCTAGTTTATTAAAAGATTTATATGAAAAATTAGATGAATTACAGGATATTTATCATTTAATTGAAAAGTCAATTGTGGATGATCCACCAATGACAATTAAAGATGGAGGAATTATAAAATTAGGATATGATAAAGAAATTGATCAATTAAAAACTGCACAAACCCAAGGAAAAACATGGCTTATACAGTTAGAAGCAGAAGAAAAAGAAAAAACAGGAATTAAAAACTTAAAAATAGGTTTTAATAAAGTTTTTGGTTATTTTATTGAAGTAACAAAATCTTATTTAAATCAAGTACCAGATAGATTTATTAGAAAGCAGACACTAACAAATGCAGAGAGATATATAACAGAAGAATTAAAAAATTTAGAAAATCAGATATTAGGAGCAGAAGAAAAAGTTATAAATCTTGAATATAATGCATTTATAGAAATAAGAGAGGAAATTTCCAGAAATATAACAAGATTGCAAACAACGAGCGAAGTTATTTCAAATTTAGATGTTATTTCTTCTTTTGCACAAGTAGCAGAAGATATGAATTATTGTATGCCAGAAGTTAATCATTCTGGAACAATTGATATTAAAAATGGAAGACATCCAGTTATTGAAAAAATATTAGGAGCAGGAGGATTTGTTGAAAATGATACGTATTTAAATAAAGAAGAAGCTAGATTAGCTATAATTACAGGACCAAATATGGCAGGTAAATCTACTTATATGAGACAAGTAGCTTTAATTACCTTAATGGCACAATGTGGAAGCTTTGTACCAGCTGAATCAGCTAAAATAGGAGTAGTGGATAAAATTTTTACAAGAGTGGGAGCATCGGATGATTTAAGTATGGGGCAAAGTACATTTATGGTAGAAATGATGGAAGTAGCAACAATACTAAAAGAAGCAACTCAAAATAGTTTGGTTATATTAGATGAAATTGGAAGAGGAACTTCAACCTATGATGGATTATCAATAGCATGGGCAGTTGCAGAATTTATTGCAGATAAAGAAAAGTGCGGTGCCAAAACCCTATTTGCAACTCATTATCATGAATTAACAGAATTAGAAGAAAAATTAGAAGGTATTAAAAACTACTCTATAGCAGTTAAAGAAAAAGGTGAAGACATTATTTTCTTAAGAAAAATTGTAAGAGGAGGAACAGATGAAAGTTATGGGATTCATGTGGCAAAGCTTGCAGGAGTTCCAAAAGCAGTTACTCAGAAAGCAAATGAAATTTTACGTTCTTTGGAAAGAAAAAATATCTTAACGAATGAAAAGCAAGATAAAAAAGATAAAAAACAGCTTGATCGGGCAGTTTGATTTATATCAATACAAATTAGCAGAAATTGCACATGAAATTGATAAAATTAATGTAAACGAATTAACACCAATTGATGCTTTGAATACACTTGTTAAAATTAAAGAAAAAATGCAATAAAACAATAGCTAGGAAATACTTATTTAAATGGATATAAATTAAAAAGTCATTAAGGATTGACAAAAATAAAAATTTGGAATATGATAAAAATTGCATTTATTAACTTAATAAAAAGCAACACAAAAGGTGTTGCCTTTTTATTGAGTTTCGGATAAGCATTTTATTGATTACATAAATAATAAAATTATTATGAATTAAAAGAGAAAGAGAGGGAGGAAAATAAAATGGAAAAAGAAGAAAATATTTTGGGTTATGAAAAAATAGGAAAGTTAATCCGTAAATTCTCAATTCCCTGTATTATATCTTTATTAGTAAATTCTTTATATAATATAGTAGATCAAATTTTTATTGGATGGGGAGTAGGATATTTAGGAAATGGAGCTACTAATGTAGTATTTCCACTTACCATAATATGTTTAGCGTTTGCTCTAATGTTCGGAGATGGTTCATCTGCATATTTAAGTCTTAAACTAGGAGAAAAGAAAAAAGAAGAAGCAGCCAAAGGTGTAGGCAATGGTATTGCTTTATCTGTTATAATTGCTTTAATTTTATTTACCATTATAATAACATTTTTGCCTACTTTATTAAATGTATTTGGATGTACCGATGAGTTTCTAAGTTATGCTCTTGATTATGGTTATATTATTAGTATAGGTCTAC
Organism: uncultured Clostridia bacterium; assembly: GCA_947631335.1. Classification (GTDB taxonomy): domain Bacteria; phylum Bacillota; class Clostridia; order TANB77; family CAG-508; genus CAG-269. Next base: position 21,017 of record CANRKZ010000002.1, on the reverse strand, counting down.
CTTTTATGATGGTTGGAACAACTCTAAATTCCATTATAAGAGCGGATGGAAAACCAAATTATGCAATGACATCTATGGTAATGGGAGCAATATTAAATATTATTTTAGACCCAATATTTATATTTATTTTTAAAATGGGAGTACAAGGTGCTGCTATTGCAACTGTAATAAGCCAGATTATAACATTTATTATAAATATTTGCTATATAAAAAGATTTAAATCGATTTTATTAAATAAAGATAAGTTTAGGTTAAAAGCTAATGTTTCTTTAAAGGTATCTGCACTTGGAATTAGTAGTTTTATCACACAAATGAGTTTTGTGTTTGTAATTGCAGTTGAAAATAATTTACTTAAAAAATATGGAGGAGAATCTAAATTTGGTTCAGAAATACCAATAACAGTACTAGGAATTGTTATGAAAATTAGTCAAATATTAAATAGTATTATAGTTGGTATTTCGGCAGGTACACAACCAATTTTAGGATATAATTATGGAGCTGAGAAGTTTGACCGAGTAAAAGAAACTCTAAAAAGAGTATTAGGAATAAGTGTTCTTATAAGTACGATTGCATTTATTTTATTTCAAACCATACCAGATAAGTTAATTTTAATTTTTGGTAGTGAAAATAATAATAACTATATGGAGTTTGCATGCTTAGCATTTAGAATCTATTTAATGTTATGTATTTGTAATGGAATACAAATTCCATCTGGAATTTTCTTCCAAGCAATTGGAAAAAGTATTAAAAGTGCTATATTATCTTTATCAAGACAAATCCTATTTTTGATACCTGCTATGTTAGTGTTAGGAAGTTTTTTTGGAATTCAAGGCGTTTTATATGCAGGGCCTTTTGCAGATGGATTAGCATTTATAGTAGCAACTACCTTATTATTAATGGAAGTAAAACATTTAAAAAATACGAAATTAGAGACAAAGTATTTTGAAAAAAATACATTTATTAATAATCAGCTTAATAAACATGTTATAATCACTTTATCTAGAGAATATGGGTCAGGAGGAAGATATATAGGTAAATTAATAGCTGAAAAACTTGGTATTAAACTTTACGATAAAGAGTTTGTTTCTAAATTAGCAAAGCAAACTGGTTTATCAGAAGAATATATAAAAAATAACGAACAAAAAAGAAACTCCTTGGCAATTTTAAATTATGGTTACTATTCTGGATTCAATAATGCAGATGAATTATTTATTAAAGAAACGGAGTTAATTAAAGAAGTAGCTAATAAAGAATCTTGTATTATAGTAGGAAGATGTGCTGACTTTATTTTAAGTGATAACAAAGATGTAATAAAAGTATTTATATATAGTGATATAAGAAATAAGATAAACAGAGCGGTAAAATTTTATAAACTTAGTAAAGAAAAGGCAGAAAAAGAAATTAAAAGAATTGATAAATTAAGAGCAAACCACTATAGGTATTATACAGGTAAAGATTGGAGAGATACGTCTAATTATGATATTTGTATTAACAGTGATGCTTTTGGTGTAGAAAAAACAGCTGATATGGTTTGTAAAATGGTATATAGATATATGAATGAAGATGAAAAAGAAGTAGTTAAATAAAATTATTAAAAACTCGAGGTTACAATTTATGACTTCGAGTTTTTATAATTTATAATTTATATCTCAATTTTTAGTTGATACCTTTCTAACCACATATTTACTTGGCAAAGATAAGCCATAAGTTGTGGACCTGTCATTAGTTGACCAAACCAAGGTCTTGTAAATGCTTTACCATCTGTTTTTAGAATTTCTAAAATATACTCTCTATTTAATAGATGATTAATGGGGGCATTTTTATCTTCCATAATTTTTGTTAACATTTGTTTTACTTTTTTTAAATAGGTTGGATTATGTGTTTTAGGATAAGGAGATTTTTTTCGATTTACAATAGTTTTTGGAAGGAAGTCTTTACAAATATATCGAAGCAATCCTTTTTCTCTGCCATTTAATGCTTTCCATTCCCAAGGAATATTCCATACATACTGAGCTAATCGATAATCACAAAAAGGAACACGAAGCTCAAAACCATTATACATTGCCATTCTATCGGATCTGTCAAGTAAGGTTTGCATGAACCAATTTAAAGTAAGGTGAGATATTTTTCTTTTTTCTGCTGTTTCACTAGAGTCTGAATCTAATATTTCTACTTCGTTCAAACTTTCTTGATAACGATAATCAATATATTCTTTTAGTTTAATTTTATTTCCAATATTAGGATTCAATAATTTTTGCCTTTCTTCTAAAGCAATTGACCAAGGAAATGTGTTACTTTTTAAAGCATCTTCACGGAAAAACCACGGATATCCACCAAATATCTCATCTGCACATTCTCCTGTCAAGCTAACTGTCATCTCTTTTTTTACATTTTTACAAAATAGTAACAAAGAAGAATCAATATCAGCCATTCCAGGCATATCGCGTGCAAGCATAGCATCTTCTAAGGCGTATGCAAGCTCTGGTGTATCAACAACAATTTTATGATGGTTTGTATAAAGTTTTTCATTCATTAAATTAATATAAAAATTATCAGAGTTTGGTTGAAAATCGCTTTTGACGAAATTTTTATCATTATCTACATAATCAATTGAATAAGTATCTAAAGGTGGTAATCCTTGTTTTTTACAATAGTCAGAAGCAAATTTTGTAATAATGCTAGAATCTAATCCACCAGATAAAAAAGTACATAAAGGCATATCAGAAACGAGTTGTCTAGTAATCGCATCATTTAGTAAAAATTTTAACTTATCACAAGTTTCTTCAAAAGTATCAGTATGTTTTTTAGAATGTAACTTCCAATAACGTTTTATATGAAGTCCAGATTCATTAAATATAGCAAAATGAGCTGGTTTTATTTCATAAATATTTTTAAAAACAGTAGTGCCAGGTGTATGAGCTGGACCAATTCCAAATAATTCTGAAATACTTTGTTCATTTAATATTTTTTCTACGCCAGGGTATGGAAACAGAGCCTTTATTTCAGATGAAAAAAGAAAGGTTTCATTTATTTTTGTATAGAATAGTGGTTTAATACCAAAATGATCACGAGCTAAAAATATTTCATTTTTATTTGTATCCCAAATGGCAAAAGCAAATATTCCATTTAAATATTGTAGTACTTCTTCACCATAATAAATATAACTTTTTAATAAAACCTCTGTATCAGAATGAGAATAAATTTTAAAGTTATGGTCTTCTAAAGTTTTACATAATTCTTTTGTGTTGTATATTTGCCCATTATATACTATAATATATTTCCCAAAAGAAAATGTTTCAATCATGGGTTGCTTTCCGACCTTCTGGATCTACAACAATCAATCTTTTATGGGCTAATGCTACATGATGATCTATGTAATATCCTTCTTCATCAGGACCTCTTTTGGAAAGAGTATTATTCATAGTTTCTAATAAATCTCTATTTTTTGAAATATCTTTTTTAAAATTAGCAAATCCAACAAATCCACACATATTTTACCTCCATCTATTTTATTATTTAAAATATACTTTTATATTGTATGCAAAAAAGTAAATAAAATTTATTGATTTGAGAAAAAAGTTGTAGTAAACTATAAGTAAAAAAGAAAAGGGGAAACGAATGTATTTAAGTAATGCAATAAAACATTTTAAATTAATTACGCATCATAAATGGTTAGTATTTAAATTGTGTTGTAAAACAGGAGAACCATGGAGAGGATTTGTTCATGATGTATCCAAATATTCTTTAACAGAGTTTAGAGAAGGTGTTAAATATTATGTAGGAACATATTCTCCTATTACTGAGGCAAAAAAAACAGATGGATATTCAAAGGCATGGTTACATCATAAAGGAAGAAATAAACACCATCCAGAATATTGGGTAGATGAATTAGCTCCAGATCCAACACCTGTTATTCCATATAAATATGCAGTAGAGATGATTTGTGATAAATTGGCAGCAGGTATGGTTTATCAAGGTAAAAATTGGACAAATGAATATCAGTTATCTTATTGGCAAAAGGAAAGAGAAAAGACTAAGAAAATGTTAAATCCTAAAATAGAGAAATTTATAACAGTAATTTTAACTCAAGTTGCTAAACAAGGAATTGATAAAACTTTAACAAGAGATAATGTAAGAACAATCTATAAAAAATATTGTGAATAAACCAGCTACCAACTATTGACAAAAAAGAAAAATACTTGTATAATCTTATAGTGACCAAAAAAGTAGATGGTCATATTTAAAATAAATTTGATAAAATTGAAACAGATATATACATATATCTTTAGCAAGGGGGGAATTAGAATGGCACAACCAAAAAGAAGATGGTCAAAAGCAAGAACACATTCAAAAAGATCAACATGGAAAAAAGAGAATCCAACATTTTCAAGCTGTCCACATTGTCATGAACCAGTAATGCCACATAGAGTTTGTAAAAATTGTGGATATTATGATGGAAAAGAAGTAGTAGCTAAAAAAGAAACTGAAAATGCATAATTAAAGATTAAAAACACCTGTATTTAGATACAGGTGTTTTTATGATGTATATACAAAATGTAGTAGCATTTGTCGAATAAAATCATATAATGAAAGTAAAAGGAGGAAAGAAAGATATGTTTAGAAATCATAGAAAATGTTACTGCATGAACAATAGCTACCAAAATAATTCTTGTGAAATGCAATCTGATATCTTAGAAAATCAATGTAACGATGTTGTTTCATATGAAGATTATATGGATAGCTGTGAATGTGGCTTTGATGAGGAATATAATGTGTTTCCAGAAAATCCAATGTTAGCACAAAGTTATGTACCTTATCAATATATGGATAAAACTTTTAAGCCATCTGTTGGATTAAAAATGGGAACTATATTCCCAGAATTGGTTAGTCCTTATGTACCAGGTCAATCAATGGAAGAAATGAATTATATAAGAAAAACAAATGAAATTGGGAAGGGGTGTAATCAATGTCAGTAGAAGAAAATAGAAATTGTGGATGTAATTGCAATACTGAGTGTGAAGAAGAAAATAAAGTAGATTGTGACTTAAGAAGAGAAATGATAAATCAAATTAGATCATATGATTTTGCTATTAATGAACTTGCATTGTATTTAGACACTCACCCAGAAGATCAAAAAGCACTTTGTTTGCATAATAAATACTGTAAACAAGTAAAAGAATTAAAAGATAAATACCAAAAAGTATATGGACCTCTTACCATTAATTACCCTTGTAATAAGTGGAGATGGCTTGAGATGCCATGGCCATGGGAAAGGGGGAATTATTAATGTGGACTTATAACAAAATGTTACAATATCCAATCAATATTAAATGCACAGATCCAAAATTAGCTAAGGTAATTATATCTCAATATGGTGGACCTGATGGAGAGCTTGCCGCTTCTTTAAGATATTTATCTCAAAGATTTGGTATGCCAGATCAAAAATCAAAAGCAATTTTAAATGATATTGGTACAGAAGAATTGGCTCACTTAGAAATGGTTGGAACTATTGTGCATCAACTTACTGATGGTGCATCAATTGAAGAAATCGAAAAGGCGGGTTTAGCACCATATTATACAGATCATGGCGTAGATGTATATCCATCATCAGCAGCAGGTGTTCCATTTACAGCAGCATATATTGCTTGTAAAGGAGATCCGATTGCAAACTTACAAGAAGACTTAGCAGCAGATGTTGCCCCTTTGATAGTACAACATAAGTAAAATACAATAGAATGAACCAATATTTAAGATTAGACCATACAATTAGTATGTGAAGTTAAAAGAAGAATAAGTAAAATAGAACTTGTTAAATAGAAGCAAGTCCTATTTTTTTTAAGTAACTTAAAACTATTAAAAAGAATAAGAGCAGATAGATAATATATGTATATTTAATAAAAAAAATTATATATAGATAGCCTACAAATGTATTCATATCAATATTTGTAATGATTAAAGAAATTTAAGATTTTAGGAGGGATAATAATGATAGATAGTATCAATTTTATAGTCTATGGTATTATACAGTTAGACTTAGATAGAATACGAAAATTAGGTATTGTATATAGAAGGTTTCAATACATAATAAATGAATATGGTAAATACGATAGGAAATATAGTAGTACGCAAGTTTTAGATAGTGAAAAAATAGTAAGCAATGGAATAGAATTCGAATATAAGAATATTCTATTTCAATACTATGACAAATTTAGATGTGTAGTTTTAATTGCAAATGTACATAGAGTGTTGCAACAGATGGATATTTTTTTAAGTGACAGAGATAAATATATTAATATAATAAACGAAACAGTTAGAGAAACATTAGGAATAACATATTCACAATTACTTTTACACCGAATTGACTTTTGTGTTGATTTATTTTTAGATTATGACACAATGTATGAATATCTAAATCTTTTAGATAAAAGCAAAAGTACATATAAACATATCAAAAGAATAAACGAATACGAAACTTCAATATATCTTACATCTAAAAGTGGACAGAAAACAATTAACATATACGATAAATACTATAATGAGAAAGAAAAGTATTATAAAGAATATGAAACATTAAATAAGCAAACTGGAATCAGTTTTAGTGAATATAGAGAAAAACATCCTCCTTTTTATGAAGACTTTAAGAATATATTTAGAATTGAAGTACAAAATACAAAAACCTTAATTAAAAGGCAAAGTACAGCAATCATTGATAAATATGCAAACGACACAACAAAAGAAGTAAATCAGTTGTTAAAAGAGATAGACAAAAGAGAAAATCTAATAGCAAGAAAAGAAAGAATAGATAGAAAAAGAAATCAATTAGTGAATGAATCAATATATGAAAGTATGAAAATAAAGTATCCAAAGAATCTGCAAAACATAAATATTAATGATTTAGAAATAGAAATAGGTACGATTAACCTAATGCTTGAGGAATTGGGACAGACTGAAATAAGTAAAGAATATCAAACTAATGTAAAAGAACTTATAACAGATACTAAAGATAAGTTAGTGCTAGATAAAAATTTGTATGCCTATTGGAGTAAAGAAGCTATGTATACATACTATTTTAATTTCTTAAAAGATTTTTTGTATACAGGTACATACTATAAATTAAAGACAGCAAAGAAATTGATAAATCAGAAAGAATGTTTAAGTAATAATGATAAAGTTCATTTGAAGAAATTTATAGCTGAAGTTAACAGATACGGTATAAGTGGTGTAACCAAAAATAAAAATGCAAAGGAGCATTATACTTGGTGTGGTGCAACTGTTAATAAATATAGAAAGGATTTAGAATCACTGGGCATATCAGTTATGAATGTTGACTTAGATAAGAACTATGATATAAAAAAAGCTAAAGAGATTATAGATAAATCTAATCATACTAAAAATTGGAAAACGAAATTAAAACAGTTTTTAGTTGCTTTGCATAAGTATGATTTAAATCAAGTTACTGCAAGTCACAACAAAGAAATTACAAAGGTTTGTAATAATTGTAAGCATAAAACATGGTGTAGTGCTACAGTTGATAAATATATTCGTATGCTTGAAAGAATAGGGATAAATCCAATCACTTTAGATAATAGTTCAAAATTTGATAGTTTAGAGAGTTTATATAACCTAATATTAAAAGCCGCAAAAGAAAACTATTTTGATATTGACAATCTACCAATCCCTGACCCTCCAAAAGAAGAAGTTTATATTAGCAGAAGAAGATTAGATAATAAGACTTTTTAATACAATTAGGTAAAATATTAATGAGTAAGAAAAAGTATAATGCAAGGAGTGAATATAATGAAGATTGTTGAAGTAAAAGAAGATATAAGAGATAGCAGTATAACTAGAGATATATTTGATATTAAAAAAATCAGTCAGCAACTTTCACTATATAGCGAGTTTATAATTGATGTAAATTATACTGATTTCAAATATGTCAAAATCTTATTAGACAAATCAAAAACAATGTTATGCAATGTTAATTACTTGCTAGAACCATACTTTAAGAAAGAATATAAAAAGGCTTGAAGAAATTTAAAACTTATAGAATATAAAAATACTTGACAAAATTTAAAACTTATATAGAACTTACTAAAAAGGACTTGCAAAATAAATTAGTAGGCGGTAGAATCCTAGCTACAATAAAAGGATTTCAACTGTTTAAAAGCAAGTCTTTTTGTGATGTCTAAAAATAAGTAAGGAGGTGTACAAGTGGAAACAATAACATTAGACGAACTAATTTGCTATAGCAAGGGTAAGGAAAATGCTCCCGTAACTGTAATTGATAATTGTACTGCAAACGATATAGACTATATAAAAACAGTAGCAGAAAGGTTAAGACTGTATATACTAGCAATAACAGACACTAATATGATTGCTGTCGTTAACAGAACGGACATAGCAGTTAAAATAGCAAGCGATATACATAGAAGATGCCAAGTAATGTACTATGATTTTATAAAAAGACCTTCAGCAAATCTTGTAGCATATAGAATCACAGGTTACACCCCTAGTTGGATAGTACTAAAAGATAACGGCTACATTGTAAAAGCATATAATGAAGATGGTCAAGAGATAGAAAAGTGGTTAGATACAGATATTGAAACAACATCAATACCAGCATTAGATGGTGTAAGTAAATATGGTGTTTCAATAAGCATTCGAGGAGTTGAATCCAATAGTAGAAACAACACTACTATCTTAGAACTATCAAGATACCACTACTTAAATGATGGGATATTCAATGAAGAAAGACAATGTTACTACCCTAGAAATCTTGAAACGCCAAAAGGAAAAGCTGATTATAATAAGTTAAAGAAACTATTTAAAAGGTTTGGTTTTGATAGCTTATAGATATTTTTAAAATAAATTGACATATTAAAACATCAGCGGTAAGCTAGAAACCATCAATTAGAATGGTTTGAGGAGGTGTTATAATGGAAAATGCAAAAGATATATTAAGGCATTTTGACAGCATATTTGATACAGATACTTTGAAGAATATAGATTTTAGTAATATGAAATTGCTTAAAACATTATTTAGTTATTTTGAAGAAGAATTATATACTCCAGGTTTGGAATATGAAAAGTTAAGAACTAAGCAATTAAGGATATCAGACAAAATGGAATCTACATTTACAGAAGAACAACAGAAACTTTTTGAACAGTACTGGGAAATTACAAATCAAATGTCTTATGAAGAAGAACAGCAATTATTCTTATTTGGTTATATCATAGCAACTAAATTGAATGTAGAAAGCAATGTCAAGTAGAATTCCCCCATTCTATTGATATTTTATGTAAAATATGGTAAAATAAAATTATCATTCGTAGCTATGCGAATTAAATAAGATAGCAAGTTGTTAAATTTCCAAAACAATTGTTAGGAGGTATCATTATGGATTTTAGTCATGTATCACCGGAAACATATCTTCTTACTGAAGATGACAGAACCATCGAATTCAAGCTATACCGGTATGATGACGGAAAGAAACCATCTCCAGAAGAATGCAAAGGTACATTAAAAGGTGTTTGCCTTTCCTATGCATATTGTGGAGAGCAAGATTTCGGCATCAAGCCTATGGCAACAGCATTTGGAGCCACAGACAAAAATGGAACAATTAACAAAGTTCCACTTGAACTTGTTGAAGCAGACGGTGTAAGAGCCATAAAGTTTGGTAACTATGTCAGATTGGATGACAGTATGATACAAGGAGCAAAAGGAGCTGGCATAATCGGATATTGGGATGATTCCAATCTTATTATATGTGCCGCACCTGAATATGGCTTCGTAATCGATTCAATCAAGGAAATGTTCAAGCCTAAGCATGTTCGTTTCGGCTTCAGTAGGTCTTTTGCTGGTGGTAATTTGCTGATTCTTGCCATTTAACAACAATGGTGTCTGATATTTGTAATACAATTATCAGACACCGTTTTCTTTATATATTTGCATTTACTAATCTATATAAACTTGTTTTAGATATTCCAGTTGCAGTAATAATATCACTTATAGAATAATCATTTGAATTATACATATTAAGTATAGTTTCTTTCTTATCTTGAAATTTGCAAGGACGACCAAGTGTCTTACCTCTTTTCTTTGCAGAAGCAAGTCCTTCCTTAGTTCTATCTGCGATTAAGTCCCTTTCAAATTGAGCAAGTCCAGCAAATATTGTAAATAGTAATTTGCCTTGAGGCGTAGTTGTATCAAGCCAACTTTCTTTTAGACTTTTGATTTCAGCCCCTTTATTATTGATAGTTTCTACAATTTCAAATAAATCTTTTGTAGAGCGTGATAATCGTGTTAAATCAGTAACAACTATAATATCTCCTTCTCTTAACATTTCTAGCATTTTATTTAATTCTTGTCTATCTCTTTTAGTTCCAGTTATCTTTTCCTCAAAGATTTTACTAACACCATATTCACTTAATATATCAGTTTGTCTATCTAATTTTTGCTCTTGTGTTGAGCATCTTTTATAACCTATCAACATAATACCTACCTCCTTACTGGAGACATGGTACCGCAATTGTGTACCAGAAGTCAATCATTCTGGTAATAATTTTTGAAACTCTTAAAGACATTAAAATTATCATAGTAAAACTTGATATATTAAACACTTTAAGCAAATACGGTGTTGATATATCAAGAGTAGTCTTTTTAGTAGTACCAAAAACGACCGATTTTAGTACTACTTTTCATTTCTATTAGTTTCCAAATCAACCACAGTAAAATATTAATGAGAAGGATAATTTTCCTTGATTGCAATCAAACATATTATTAAGTCTAAAGAACTTATAACAATGCCTTTAAATTAAGGAATTGCAGTACATTGAAAATTAAATAGAATCATTAAACTTATTTACTATTAGTTTATAAGGTAGAAAATAGTAAATACATTTGCACCCAAAACTTGAGTGTAAACTTATTTTATAGTAATAATTTTACTTTTAATAAGTAAGACATCGCACGAAATGGGGCAACTGGGCAGATAGCCGAGAGGTGAAATTCCTATGTACTGCTATATTGCAGTAGTTTAATGATTATTTACACCTAGCAAAGTGCAACAGAGCTATCAATAGATAAATAAAACACATTTATTATAAATAACAAAGCATAAGTGTTTTGTCTATTGAATAGGATTTTACTAAACGAGGTGTATAGAAGATGAATACAATAGTATGTGAGAATGTGTTTGTTTCAGAGAGTGAAACAGATAGAAGTCATGCTTTTAATGAGGCTTGGCAAGTTGTAGTAAATTTAATGTTAAATAAATAAAATTAGAGAGAGCAGTTTACAAGAACCAATATTATATGTTATAAGATGTAGCAGATAATATTGGTTCATTTTATTGTTTTCTGATAGGAGGAAATATAAAATGAATGAAACAAATACTTTGAAAAATCCATATACTGCTATTTCTAATAATAAAATAGAAGAAATCAAAACAGTTGCGGAAAAGAAAAGGTACAGAGTAGCAATTTATTGCAGATTATCACAAGAGGATAGGAATAAGAAAAATAAGGAGGATGAAAGCGAGAGTATTAAAAATCAAAAAATAATGTTGACAGAGTATGCCAACAGCAATGAGGATTGGGACATAGTAGGTACATTTGTAGATGAGGACTGGGCAGGAATGAATCAAGATAGACCCAATTATAATAAAGTATTAGAGTTAGCAGAGCGTGGAGAAGTTGATATTGTTCTATGCAAAAGTCTAAATAGATTTACAAGAGATAGTATTGTGGTTGAGCAGTATGTACTTGAAAAATTTAAGGAATGGAATGTTAGGTTTATTGGTTTAGTTGATAATACAGATACAGCACTAAAAGGAAATAGAAAATCTATTCAAATCAATGGACTAACAAATCAGTGGTACATTGAAGATATGTCAGATAGTATAAAATCAGCACTTGATATTAAAAGAAATAAGGGCGAATATATTGGTAGTGTGCCATTGTATGGTTATTTAAAAGACCCTAATAAAAAAGGACATTTAATCATTGACCCAGTTGCATCAAAAGTTGTAAAACAGATATTTTCATTATACAACCAAGGTATGGGAAAAACTTCCATAGCACGAGAACTAAATAATCAAGGGATACCAAATCCAACCGAGTATAAAAGACAACAAGGCATTGCATATAAGACTCCACCAAACAAATTAGGTACGCAGTGGAAATATTTTTCAATATCAGATATATTGGGAAATGAAATGTACAAAGGAAATATGGTACAAGGTAAGTATGGCAGTGTATCTTTTAGAACTAAAAAGAATAAACCTAGACCTAAAGACAAGTGGTTTATAGTTGAAGGAACACACGAGGCAATAATTGATATTGATTTGTGGAATAGTGTGCAGAGTAAAAGAAACAACAACTATAAACCATATAAAGGTGGTAAAATAGGTGTATTTGCACAGAAATGCAAATGTGAATATTGTGGTTATACTATGAAATCTTGTAAATCACACAATGACAGATATTTGAGATGTCCTACTAGACAAGTAAACAAAAGTGATTGCATAGGCAGTTTTATATCAGAGGAAAGATTAAAGAAAACAGTTTTAAGAGAACTAAACTTGTTAATAAAGCAATACTTAAATGTAGAACAATTAGAGGAAAGCATTATTTTAAAGAGAGTTAGAAGTGAAAAAGAACAATTGCAAGAAGAAATATCTCAGTATGAAGGAAATATAAACAAATATTCAAAAGCATTAAAAGATTTATTTATGCAAAAGGTCAATGGACATATTACAGAAGAAGAGTTTATATCATTAAGTACAGAGTTAAGAAAAGACAAAGAAACCATAGAACAGCAGTTGATACAAAAGAAGGATAAACTATTAGAACTTTCAAATGAGCAAGAAACGATAAAGTCAAAGAAAGAACTATTAAAGCAATATATAAATGTAACTGAGCTATCAAGAGAAATGGTAGATAACTTAATTGAATATATAGAGGTTGGACAGAAAGACCCAAAAACTCACAAGAAAACAATTAAGATACATTGGAAAATTTAATTGTTGTATTATTCTAGTTGCAACATAGAAGAAGCTAGTACAACAATGAATGTTGAAAAATCAACAAAAAATCAAGTTGTTGTATCATCAATGTTGCAGCAGAACAAAAAGCAAGAGCAACTTATGAAAAATTAATTAACTTATGCCGTGACAATCCAGAAGTGTTAGATCCATTAAGATATCTAAGACAAAGAGAAGTTGTACACTTCCAAAGATTTGGAGAAGCATTAAGAGGAGTTCAAGATAAACTAGCTGAAAAGAAATTTTATATGAATGATATGAAACCATATAATAATGACTGTGGATGTAATAACGAAAGAAAATAAAAAATTGTTATAAATAAAAAAGCCAGACTTGTATTAATTAAATGCTAAAATATAGATAGAAAAGTATTTTTTAATCAAGCTGGCTTTTCAAATAATTTTAATTAATTTAATATTAATTCTAATCTAAATTTCAATAAAGTTACCATTGCAAACATTTAACAATCGGTTCATAATAGCTAATCCTAGGCCTTGTTTTTTAATTCCTTCTATTAATATAATATCAGATTTTATTTTTTCAGCTTTTTTTAAATTTGAAAATAAATTTTTAGAAACTTCCTGTAAATTGTATTTAGAACCAATATCTATTATCTTGGTAGTATGGTAGTAATCACAATCTTCAAAAAAACTTAAAATAATTGGGTTTTTATAATTTTTAGCAATTGATTTTATTTTTTCTATCATTTTGTTTTTATCTTTACTATAAACTAAAGTAGTTCTTGTATTTAATTGATAATGTTTCAAGTGATCACTTGGAAGGTGAGATGTTTCAATAATGACATTACCTGCAACTTTTTTTATTTGTTCTGGAGTGATATTTCCAGGTCTTAAAATATGTGCAATGTTATTAATTACTTTTACAATAGTAGATTCCATTCCTAAATTTGTTGCTCCACTGTTAATTGCAAAATCTATTTTATCCGAAAAATCATCTAAAATATCTTCTAATTTTGTTCCACTAGGTCTACCTGAAATATTAGCACTAGGGGCAGCAATAGGAACTTTAGAATATTGAATAAGCTTTTTTGCAATTTCATTATTTGGCATACGAATACCAACTGTATCAGAACCAGCAGTTATAATAGAAGGAACAATTGGCTTCTTTTTTAAAATAAGAGTAAAAGGACCAGGAAAAAAAGCTTTCATTAGTTTGTATTCTAAGTTGGTAATATTTTGAGCAAGCATTTCAACCATTTCCATAGAGTTTACTAATAAATTAATAGGATTATTGAAATTTCTGCCTTTTATATCATAGATTTTTTTAACAGCATTTTGATCTAATCCATTAGTACCAATTCCATAAACTGTTTCAGTAGGGAATAGTGCTAATTTACCTTTTTTTATACTAAGTGCGATTTTTTTTAATTCATTATCATTAATTAGATTAGTTGCATCTAAATAATACATAAAACACCTCTTTTCTACTATTTTACTATTATACAATAATTGGAAAGTAATTGTAAATATTAAAAAATAGAAAATTTTAATAAAAATAATTGACAAACGAAAAAAATACAAATATAATAAATATATGAACAAGTGGTCATATATTTAATTAGTCAAATATTAATTAAAAAATAGGTAGTCAACAATTGCTTTTAGTGATTGTTGCAGAAGGAGGAATTATGGAAGAAGGAATTTGCGAAAATACGATAATTCATGAAGATACTGTAAAAAAAGTAAAAGAAAAAATGCCAGAAGATGGTTTGATTTATGATATAGCAGAACTTTTTAAAGTTTTTTCAGATTCTACCAGAATGAAGATAATTTATGCTCTTATGGAACACGAATTATGTGTTTGTGATATAGCCAATATAGTACAAACTACACAGTCAGCAATATCACATCAACTAAGAATCCTAAAACAATCTAAATTAGTCAAATACAGAAAAGCAGGAAAGGTAGTTTATTATAGCTTAGATGATGAACATATTTCTCAAATTGTAAGGAAAGGGCGTGAGCATATTGAAGAACTATAAGTACTTGTTGGAAGGTCTAGATTGTGCAAATTGTGCCAAAAAGATAGAAGATAAAATTGCAGCTACAGAAGGATATGAGGATGTTAATGTTAATTTTTCTACATTAAAATTATCGTTTAAAACTAATTATGAAAGCCCTAAAAAAGAAATTATAGAAATAATAAAAAAAATAGAACCAGATGTTAATGTATTAGAAATAGAAGAAAAAAAAGAAGAAAAGCAAAAAACAAATTATGACATTTTAAGACTTATTATAGGAATTGTTTTATATTTTATTGCAATAAATTTAAAAATAAATAATTTAGTACAAATTATTTTCTTAATTATTTCTTTAATAATTTTGCTTTATCAAACTGCAAAGAAAGCTTTTCTGCAAATAAAAAAGGGAACTTTAGATGAAAATGTACTCATTACTATTTCTGTAATAGGAGCTTGCTTAGTAGATAAGATAACAGAAGGAATTATGGTTATTACTTTATACGAAATTGGAAAAATATTAGAAGCAAGAGCAGTTAATAAAACACGTAAATCTATTTCTAATTTAATGAATATAAAACCAGAATATGCAAACTTAAAAGTAGGAGATGAAGTAAGAAAGGTTAATCCCAAAACCATAAAAATAGGAGATACTATACTAGTAAAAGTAGGCGAAAGAATTCCTTTGGATGGAATTATTACAAAAGGACAGGCTGAAATGGATTATTCAGCTTTAACAGGAGAAAGTACTTTGGTAGAAGTAAAAGAGAATGAAAAAGTACTTTCAGGTAGTATTAACGTCCGAGGACTTTTAGAAGTAAGAGTAGAAGAAAATTATGAAAATAGTACTGTTAGTCAAATTTTAAATTTAGTAGAAAATGCAACAGACAAAAAAGCAAAAACAGAAACTTTTGTAGCAAAAGCAGCTAGAATTTATACACCAATAGTATTAGGCTTAGCTTTAGCCGTTGCAATTTTTATGCCTGTTTTTATGCAAAATGTAACTTATGAAGAAAGTATTTATAAAGCACTTATTTTCTTAGTTATATCATGTCCATGTTCTATTGCCATATCAGTACCACTTAGTTATTTTAGTGGAATTGGTAAAGCATCTAAAGAGGGAATTTTAATAAAGGGTAGTGACTATTTAGATGGTATAAAAGATATAGGACAGATTATATTCGACAAAACAGGAACTATTACAACAGGAAACTTTAGCATAAGTAAAGTAAATTGTATAAATAAAAATTATACAGAAAGAGAAATATTAAACTACTTTGCTTTGGGAGAGAGTTTTTCAAATCATCCTATTGCAAAATCAATATTAAAAGAAGTAGAAAATAATATGGATACTACAAAAGTTACAGATTTTAAAGAAATATCTGGTAAAGGATTAGAATATAATTTTCAAGAAAAAACAATTAAGATTGGTAATAGCAACTTTGTTAGTAATATAGAAAAAGAGAAAAAAGATTATGGAACTTTATTATATTTAAAAATAGATGATGAAATAGTAGGAAGTATTTTACTAACAGATAAAATAAAAGAAAGAGCAAAGGAAACAATACAAAAACTTAAACAACTAAAGATTAACACAAAAATGTTTACAGGAGATAAAAAAGAAATTGCAATTAGAATTGCAAAAGAGGTAAACATTGATGAAGTAAAGTCAGAAATGTTACCACAAAATAAATACGAAGAGTTAGAAAAAGTTTTAAGCTTAAATAAAACGAAAAAGAAAGTCGCCTATGTTGGAGATGGTATTAATGACAGTCCAGTTTTAGCAAGAGCAGATATTGGAATATCAATGGGAGGTGTTGGATCTAGTTCAGCAATTGAGGCTTCTGATATCGTCATTATGACAGATGAACTAGAGAAGATAGTAGAAGCAATTCAAATTTCAAAAAAAACAAATAGAATCATCAAACAAAATCTAATGTTTTCAATTGGAGTAAAATTACTTGTTTTAGTTTTTAGTTTATTAGGAATAGCGGATATGTGGGAAGCAGTTTTTGCAGATGTAGGAACAACATTAATTACAATTTTTAACACAATAAGAATTTTAAAATAAATGATTTCAAATACAAAATAAAACAGATATGTTATAATATAAGCATATCTGTTTTAAAATATCAAAATAAGGAGTAAATAAATGAAACAACAGATTAAACAACAATTAATTAATATGCAAGATAAACAATATAAAAAATTTCATAGCAAACTATGTCCTGGCACAAACAATATTATTGGAGTCAGAGTCCCTGTTCTTAGAAATTATGCAAAACAACTATTAAAGCAATATGAATTTAAAATTCTAATGAAAAACATTGGTGATGAATATTATGAAGAAATTATGTTACAAGGGATGTTAATAGGGTTAGTAAAAGAGGATTTTTCTACAATTATGGAATCAATAAAAAAATTTATACCTAAAATAGATAATTGGGCAATTTGCGATGTCTTTTGTGCAGGATTAAAAATAACCAATAAAAACAAAGAAATAATGTGGAATTTTATTTGTTCTTATCTTGAATCAGACAAGGAATTTGAAATTCGATTTGGAGTTGTAATGTTATTAGACTATTATATAGAGGAAAAGTATTTAAAACAAGTTTTTGAAAAATTTGATGAAATTAAAAATACAAGCTATTATGTACAAATGGCAGTTGCATGGGCAATATCGATATGTCTAGTAAAATATTATGAAGAAACATTATTATATTTAAAAAGTGCAAAATTGGACAAATTTACTTATAATAAGGCTTTGCAAAAAGGAATTGAATCTTATCGACTTAGCAAAGAGCAAAAGCAAATTTTACGTGATATGAAAAAATAATAAATTTTTATAAAATTTATTTGCGAAAAAAACAATTTATGATATAGTAAAATAAAAAAGATAAGGAGTAGGAGAATGAGAAAAGGAAGAAGAGAGTTAATCAAAAAAGAAAAAATAAAAAAGAGTATGACACCACAAGAAATTGATAAGAAAAAGAAAACAATAATTAAAGTTTTTTTTATTGTTGTTGCTATAATTGTAATAGCAGTTATTGCTATTATAGCTAATAATTTTATTATACTAGATAACAATAAAATAACCAATTTAGTAATAAATAATAAAAATGTAACTTCAAATTTAAAAAACAAAGTTCTTATTGAAGATAATATTATTTATCTATCAAAAGCAGATATTGCAAATTTTTTTGATAAATATATCTATGAAGATGTAGAAAATAATCAAATTATAACAACTTATGAAAAGAAAAGTGCTACTATCAGTTTTGATAAAAATGTAATTACAATCAATGGCTCAGAGAAAAATATATATGCACATGCGATTCAAAAAGAAGGAATTGTGTATCTACCAATTTCAGAAATGAAAGATGTTTATGATATTGAAATTTGTAATATTGAAAAAACAAAAGTAGTGACAATGGATTCTATGGAAAGAGAACAAAAAAAAGCAATTGTGACAACCGATATTGCGGTAAAATCTTCTACAAACTTTATTGCTAAAACAGTAGATCGAGTAAAAAAAGGTGATTCTGTAATTGTTGTATCTACCAATAACGGAAGTACACGAATTAGAACTGAAAATGGAAAAGTAGGATATATTAAATCAAATCAATTAGAAAATGAATTTACAGTAAGAGAGAACATGGAAGAGGAAAAACAAATTAGCGGAAAAGTTAATTTGACTTGGGATTACTTTTCAAATTATAATTCGATACCAGATAGAAGTGGAGAAAGAATCCAAGGAATTAATGTTGTTTCACCATCATTTTTTTATTTAGATGAGAAAGAAATTTTAAGAGAAAATATAGGAAATGAAGGACAAGCTTATATTGAATGGGCCCACAAAAATGGTTATAAAGTTTGGCCAATGCTTACAAATGCAGAAGCAGCTGCGGAAAGTTTATCAATTACTTCTAATATAATTAATAGCTATGAATTAAGACAGCAATTAATTGATAGTATTGTAGATAAATGTGTAAAATATAAATTAGATGGAATTAATGTTGATTTTGAAAATATGAAACAAGAAGATAAAGATATGTATTCGAGATTTATCATAGAATTAACACCACGTTTAAAAGAAATAGGCTTAGTAACTTCTGTAGATGTTACAGCACCTGACGGAGGGGAAACATGGTCTTTGTGCTTTGATCGACATATACTAGGAGATGTAGCCGATTACATTGTATTTATGGCTTATGATGAGTACGGAGAATCTAGTACAAAAGCAGGAACAACAGCTGGATATGATTGGATTAAATTAAATTTAAACAAATTTTTAGAAACAGAAGAGATTGAATCACAAAAAATTATACTTGCAGTTCCTTTTTATACAAGAGTTTGGACAACTAATCCAAATGGTGAAATTATTAGTAGAAATACGGTAGATATGAAAAACCTTAATAAAATATTACCAGAAGATATCAAAAAAGAATGGGATAATAACCTAAAACAAAATTATGTAGAATATACAGACAGAGAAAATAAAAAACAAATCTGGATAGAAGATTTAGAATCCTTAAAAGCAAAAATATCATTAATAAAAGAAAATGATTTAGCAGGTGTAGCTTCCTGGAAAAAGGATATGGAATCAGAAGATGTATGGCAAATCTTTGAAAGTGAAATAAAATAAAGTGAAATTTAGCAAAAAACTGCTTGACATTAGTATTTTTCACATATATAATACTAAAAAAGCGCTTTTGGGGGTATTTTGACATATGCAAAATGAGAATGTATTTTTTACGACAGATAAATATAGTAATTTAACAGATGAACAAACAATATCTCAAATTAAACAAGGTGATAAAGATGCTTTAGTTTATTTGTTAGAAAAATATAAACCTCTTGTTAATATAAAAGTGAGTAAGTATTTTATGATTGGTGCTGAAAAAGAAGATGTTTTTCAAGAAGGAATGATTGGTTTGTTTAAAGCTATTAAAGACTTTAAGATAGAGAAACAAAATTCTTTTAAATCTTTTGCCAATATTTGTATTGAAAGACAATTAATAACAGCCATAAAAAGTTCGAATAGACAAAAACATATGCCTTTAAATTCTTATTTATCTTTGAATACAGCTGCTTATGACAACAATGAAGAAGATAGTGTCGAACTAATTGATACATTTAATAGTAAGGTGATAGAGGATCCCTTAGAAACGATTATGAAAAAAGAATATTATACAGAAGTAGAAAATGCTGTTAATAAGAATTTAAGTAAATTTGAAAAACAGGTATTAGATAGATTTTTGAAAGGAGAAAGTTATTTAACAATTGCAAAAAAATTAGACTCTCCAGTTAAATCAGTAGATAACGCAATACAGAGAATTAGAAAAAAGGCAATAAAAAACATGTTTGAGAATTAATAAGTAAAAATAAAATAGTAATTAAAAGAAAAATCCAGTAAACATTTACTGGATTTTTGGAGTGGACGTCGTAGTTATCTACAACTTTTTCTCTCATTTAACGATTGACACAAATATCAATCAATTTACTAAAGTATATCATAAATTTAATAAATTGCAAGAATATAAATAAATTTTCTTAAAAAATTTGTTCTGTTCGCTTGTATTTTATCTAATAATGTTGTATATTGGTAAATATAGAAGCTGTTTTATTAGGAATAATATACCTACTTTTATTGGCTTAGTTGTCGAAATTATTATAGTATTTGCCTTGATTATACTGGTTATAATTTTAAGCAAATAGACAATAAAAAAACACATCTGTAACTTGACCGTTCGGTGTGTTTTTTTACATACTAAACTGGCAAACCACGTTTGTGGTTTCTTCATTTCCTATATTTATTATATAAAGATTTCTATGATTTGTCAATACAAAATATAGAATTTTAGAAATTTAGCATCTTGTGTTATGATAAGAGAAATAGTATATGGAGGTAAGTAAAATTTGAAAAAAGATTAAAAATAAATCCAAAGAAAATTCTATTTATTGATGATACCATTGTTAATATTGAGGAAGCTAGA
>CANRKZ010000001.1 GCA_947631335.1 uncultured Clostridia bacterium | reverse complement strand
CTTGTGTATCTAAAACATCTGCATTTCTCATTTTTCCGTCTTTTGCTTTAAATTTGAAAGTGTTACAATTTGTAACGTTTTCATTTCCCTCTTTTATCATTCTAAATTTTAGAATTCTCCAATACTGCAATGGATTAGGACTATCAGTTAATGCTTTTACTACATCTGTAATATTAAAATAATATTCTTCTTTATCTGCATTCCAAATACTTCGTATTTCATATCCTTCAAAAAGATTTGATATAATTTTTAATTTGTTATTTTCCATTAAATATCACTCCTTGTAAAATGGTTTTAATAGTATTAGCGAACATTTGTATTGTATCATCTTTTTATTTCATATTCAATATTTTTACAAAAAAATATAAATTTTTTATACTAAAAAAGAAGTGTCATCCATTTTCTTTTGGATACACTCCTTATTTTTCAATATATTTCAGTTTTTATTTTCTAGTTTGGGTGACAAACTATTTTTGAGTACTTATTTTCTTATACCTTATAAATCCTTCAAACCATTGGTTTTAAGCATTCTTACCGCAACAATTCTTATACTTTTTGCCCGAACCACATGGACAAGGATCATTCCTTCCGATTTTTGGTCCTTCGTTTCTAACTGTTCTATCAACATCTGTTCCTATTTTTGATCCTCCATCTACACTATGAATAGCTTCTAGAGCTTCTCCTGTTATTTTAACCGTTTCTTGTCTTTTTACCTCTCCTTGTTGTCTGATATGCATTAAGATTTTTGTTACATCAAATTTGATATCATTTATCATTTCATCAAACATATCAAAACCTTCTAAACGATATTGTACAACAGGGTCTTTTTGCCCATAAGCACGAAGACCAATACCGTTTTTTAGCTCATCCATACTATCTATATGGTTCATCCATTTTTCGTCAACAACTTTAAGCATGACAACTCTTTCAAGTTCTCTCATTTGTTCTGATGAAATTTCTTGTTCTTTTTGATTATATATTTCAAGTGCTTGTTTTTTTAGTTCTTCTGCAATTTCTTCAGGTTCATTTTTATGAGATTTTATATAATCTAACATATCAATTCCAAATATGTTTATAATTTCAGCATTTAAAGATTCAATATTTAATTCTTCATTTTCTGCTTCTACAAACATAGAAGGAATATTTTGTGCAACAAATTCTATCATAGAAATAATACTATCATGTATATTTTCTCCATCTAGTACTTGTCTTCTTTGTTTGTATATAATTTCTCTTTGTGCATTCATAACATCATCATATTTTAATACATTTTTACGAATACTAAAGTTTCTTCCTTCTACTTTCTTTTGAGCATTTTCTACTGCATTTGAAATAATTCTAGATTCTATTGGCATATTTTCGTCTGCACCTAAGGTATTATATACTTTTGTAATTGTATCACCACCAAATATTTTCATTAGATCATCATCTAGTCCAATATAGAATTTGGATTCACCAATATCTCCTTGACGTCCAGAACGACCTCTTAACTGATTATCAATTCTTCTTGATTCATGTCTTTCTGTACCAACGATTTTTAGTCCACCAGCATTAATTACTTTTTGCTTTTCTTCTTGAATTTGTTCTTCATATTTTTGGACTAATTTTTTAAATTGCTCTCTAGCATTTAAGATGTCTTTATTGTCTGTTTCATAATACGTATTTGCCTCTTCAATTAATTCTTTTGAAACTTTATTTTTTCTCATTTCTTCTTTGGCTAAGAATTCGCTATTTCCACCAAGCATTATATCAGTACCACGACCCGCCATATTTGTTGCAATCGTTACTGCTCCAAATTTTCCTGCTTGTGCTACAATTTCAGCTTCTTTCTCATGATATTTTGCATTTAATACTTCGTGCTTAATTCCTTCTTTTTTTAATAATTTAGAAAGTTTTTCTGATTTTTCAATCGATACAGTACCAACCAAAACGGGTTGTCCTTTTTTATTACTCTCTTTAATATTTTCTACAATTGCTCTAAATTTTGCATTTTCATTTTTATAAATAACATCATTTTCATCTTTACGGATCATTGGTTTGTTAGTAGGGATTGCTACTACATCTAAATTGTAAATCTCTTCAAATTCTGCTTCCTCTGTCATAGCAGTACCTGTCATACCAGATAATTTGTCATACATTCTAAATAAGTTTTGGAAGGTAATCGTTGCTAAAGTTTTAGATTCATCTGCAATTTTTACATGCTCTTTTGCTTCAATTGCTTGATGCAATCCGTTATTATATCTTCTTCCATACATAATACGTCCTGTGAATTCGTCAACAATTAAAACTTCTCCATCCTTTACAATATAATCAATATCTTTTTTCATAATACCATGTGCACGTAAAGCTTGGTTTACATGGTGAACTAATGTTGAATTATCCAAATCATTAAAGTTTTCTAATCCAAATGCATCTTCCGCTTTTTTAATACCTTTCTGAGTTAAAGATGCAGACTTTGCTTTTAAGTCAACAATATAGTCATATTTCTCATTATCTTCTGCTTGATTAAAGTCTTTTACATCTTCTTCTACAATTACTTTAGGTGTTAGTTTTGAAACAAAATTATTTGCTTTTTTGTATAAGTCAGAAGATTCATTTGCACGTCCTGATATGATCAATGGAGTACGAGCTTCATCGATTAGAATACTATCAATCTCATCAATAATAGCATAATGTAATCCTCTTTGTACTAATTGGTCTTTATAAATAACCATATTATCTCTTAGATAATCAAATCCAAATTCATTATTAGTTCCATATGTAATATCTGCATTATAAGCTTCTTGCTTTTCTTTTGGTTCCATACCTGCTATTACAAGTCCTACGGAAAGTCCTAAAAATTTATATAATTTTCCCATCCATTCACTATCTCTTTTAGCTAGGTAATCATTAACTGTAATGACATGAACTCCTTTTCCTTCCAAAGCATTTAGATAAACTGGTAAGGTAGCTACTAAAGTTTTACCTTCACCTGTTTTCATTTCCGCAATTCTACCTTGGTGCAAAATAATACCACCGATTAATTGAACATCGAAATGTCTCATACCTAATACTCTTTTTGATGCTTCTCTTACTACTGCAAAAGCTTCTGGTAATATATCATCTAAAGTTTTACCTTCTGCTAATTCTTTTTTAAAATAATCTGTTTTTGCTCTTAATTCAGAGTCACTCAATTTTGCTATTCCTTCTTCTAACGCATTAATTTTATCTACTAATGGTTGTACTCTTTTTACCTCTTTTTCACTATAAGATTTAAATATTTTGTTTAAAATACTCATTTTGAATTCAATCCTTCCTTGGTTAATTTTATACTTTGTTACTATATCACTAAAATTTATTTTTCGCAAGATATTTGCTAAAAAAAGTAGTTTCAATTCATATTCTTTAAATTTTCACATACATTTTAATAATAAATTTATTTTAAAGAGGGGAATTATAATGTTTATATATAATATTAAAATAAATGGAAGTAAATTATTTAAAGGAATCTTTATGATAATGATAATCCTTCTGATTTTCATTATGGGTATCGTGATTTTTAAAATATTTAAGGGAGCTTCTAATTCTGAAAATAATTCTTCTTGTTTACCTTATAATAAAGTTAGTAAGATAACTACTAGCAATTATTCAAATGTTTTAAAGGCAGTTCATGAGAATATTGATGAGTATGTTGGAACTAAAATTAACTTTACTGGATATGTATATAGAGTTTTAGATTTAAAAGAGAATCAATTTGTTTTAGCTAGAGATATGATTATATCTTCTGATTTTCAAAGTGTAATTGTTGGTTTTTTATGTGAATGTGAAAATGCAAAAGATTTTGAAGACAATACTTGGGTTGAAATAACTGGAGAAATAATAAAGGGTGATTATCATGGAGATATGCCAATTGTAAAAGTGACTAACATTAATAAAACAGATAAACCAAACGATGAGTATGTATATCCTCCTGATGAGAGTTATATACCAACAGCAGGAATTGTATAAATAAATCTAATATACTTTATTTATTAAGAAAGTCTATTGGGGGTAAAAAACTTTGAAAGTCTTTTACCCCCAATGGTCATAGTTTGAAGCTTGCTAATGCTAGCTCAGTTGCCTGAGCTACCGCTTCGCTTCTTGAGAATTTAGAGCCGAGAAACTTTTCGATACATTTTTTGCATCTTTTTCACTAATATATGAAATATTAGGTACCATCATAGCGGTCACGACCGCCAATTACGATTAAGTTCTTTATAAGGTATAAAGACAGCATTCTTCTCTGTTAATTCACTTTCATCGAATAAACGTAATATCTTTTCATCAACATCAATTATATATTCTTTATCATGTACATTTAAAATTAAAGATCTAATATATCTTGTGTCTTCATCTAAATTTCCCTCTAATCTCTTCCATACTTTTTTTCTTGATTCTGGGCCTAATTTAATATCTATAATTTCTTTCATGTATTCAAATAATCCTTGTGAATCAATATTATACTTTTCATTTAGTATTTGTATTGCATACTTCAAAAAAATAATATCATCAGAATCTTCTGTTTGATTGATATTTTCATTCTGTTCTTTATTATCAATAGTTAAACTCTTTATTTCTGATTCGATTTTCTTAATAGCATATTTACTTCTGCTTTCATTAAAGTTGTTAAGTGCATATTTAAATTTACCTTTATCATCATTTAAAATATTAATTCCTTCAATGGTTAAACCTGTTTTTATTCTTGTAAGATCTTTTATATTATTAAAGTCATCTAAATCTAAAGTTATACTATAGTCATTACAAGTTAATCCTACAAAATAGTGCGTAAGCTCTTTATCCCAAAAAATGCAAATATTGCAACTTTCATCATTTTTAAATAATTCTCTAAGAGATTCAGCAAGATATCTAGATACTTCATAACAAACTCTTCTATTATGAGTTTCTCTATTTTTTTCCCAATCTATATCTACATCTTTGCCATACCAATCTGGTAATGCAAATGTTTCATTATCAATCTTTTGCATATAAGATAAAATATTGTCATCATATGTGTATTGTTTACACAATTTATCAAAAACATATAAAATTTTATCTTCATTGCTTAATAAATTATTAGTAGATAATTTTTGGATAAATTCTAGTTGTTCTTTAGACAATTTCCATTCAGCTGTATCATAAATTATATCTTCATCCAAATTTTCCTCATTATTTGACTTTTCTTTCGGATTTAAAATAATTTTAGGCTTTCTTTTAGATGATAAACTAGCTAGTTCTTTCAATTTCAAAAGTTCGGCAATATTTGTGCTCATTTTATTTACTCCTTACATAATTATTTTATTTATAATATATAAAATTATCCTCCAAAATATGGATATTCGTTTTCTTCTGGATTTAATATGAAAATTTTCTTATCTAAATTTTGTAAATTAATTGGATTCAATGTTTTATCAACACTATCTAATAAATAAGTTTTAGAATCATAATTAAAAAATAAACATCTTGAATATCTTTTTTCGGAACTTTCTTTAACTTCTTTCCATATTTTTTCTATTTCAATTTCTTCATTTTCAATTATAGATCTCATGTATTCACAAAATCCCTGTGAATCAATATTATATTTATTTAATATTTCTATAATTCGATTAAAATATTTAATCGTATCCTTATCTTTTAAATCTCGTTTTGCATCTTCAACTTCTTTTAATTCGATTGGTCTATCTTTATTAAATTTATCAAGAGCATTTTGAAATTTTCTAAAATTATCTCTTAATATTTTTATTCCTTTAATGGTTAATCCCAATTTCAATCTTGTAAGATCTTTTATACTATTAAAATCATCTAAATCTAAAATAATACTGCATTCTTCTCCTGTTAGTCCAACTACATAATGTAGATTTTCTTTATCTCCTACCATAAAAGCTTCTATGTTATTATTTCCATCTAATAATTGATTTATTGCCTTTGCATAAAATCTAGCAAACTCATAGCATACTCTTCTATTATGTTTTTTTCGATTTTCTAGCCACCTTTCATCGACTATTCTCCCATACCAATCTACTGCTATATATTTTATATTATTAATATCACTTAAGTCTTTTTTAAAAAAGTATAATACATTGTCATCATATATATAATTTAAGCATATAAAATTGTAAAGACTCAAAACTTTTTCTTCAAAGTTAAGTTTCTTATCATTTAATAATGTTTTTACCATATTTTGAATTTTTTCATCTAATTCCCATTTTACTTGGTCATATTCAATCCACTCATCTGTAAGTTGTCTATTAGGTTCTAATATTATTTTATAGTCTCCATCTATCAATTGATTTACTTCATTATAAAAATTTTTAATATATTTATCTTGCATTCAAAGTTCCTCCATATTAATTTTTATATTATACTCTTAATTTTATTTGTTAAATAAATCGTTGCCGTAAATTTTATATTTGATAATTAGATTCTCATCATCAGCTTTTATTTTTCCTCTATTTAATAAATCATAAAACATATCTCGTGATATTAATTTTTTATAAACATCTTCTAGTTGTTCTTGTTTTACTCCAACATTTTGTAAAATTTTAAAAGCGTTTATTTTATTAATTTTAAAGAAAAAAGCTTCATCTTTTAGATATTCTTTAATCTTCACATTTTTTTCATAATTTTTATTTTTATCTTTTAATAAATTCAACATAGCTTGATTCATTACATCTATAACTTTAAATTCATTCACTATAATATTCCTCCTTGATGAGTAATTATTAAAATTAATATTAATTTATATTATATTACAAAAATTGCTGATTTGAAAGCGAAGCAATGTTTTTATGTATATTGACTATCTATTTCTTTTAAAATAACATCATGTGCACTACCCTCTGAAATACTAACATCAGAGACCAATGTTAATCTTGCTTTTTCATGAAATTCTGGAATTGTGATACTTCCACAATTACACATAGTAGATTTTATTTTAGCAACAGTAATTGCTAAATTATCTTTTAATCTACCTGCATATGGAATATAAGAATCTACACCTTCTTCGAAAGAAAGCTTTTTATCTCCTCCCATATCATATCTTTGCCAATTTCTAGCACGATTAGAGCCTTCTCCCCAATATTCCTTTACATAGCTGTTTCCTTTTTTTACGACTCTTGTTGGGCTTTCATCAAACCTTGCAAAATATCTTCCCATCATAACAAAATCTGCGCCTAAAGCTAATGCTATTGTAATATGATGATCATGTACTATTCCACCATCCGAACAAATAGGAATATAAATTCCTGTTTTTTTATAATATTCATTACGAGCTTCTACAACATCTATTAATGCTGAAGCTTGTCCACGCCCAATTCCTTTTGTTTCACGAGTGATACAAATAGATCCTCCGCCTACACCAACTTTTATAAAATCTGCTCCAGCTTCTGCCAGATAAAGAAATCCTTCTTTATCTACAACATTTCCTGCTCCAATTTTTACACTATTACCATAATTTTTTCTAACAAAATCAATTGTATTTTTTTGCCAAATTGAGTAACCATCTGAAGAATCCATACAAATTAAATCTGCACCTGCTTCTATAAGAGCTGGAATTCTTTCTTCGTGGTCTCTTGTATTAATTCCTGCTCCTACAATATATCTTTTATTTTCATCTAATAGAGATTCTGGATTATTCTTTCTATCCTCATAATCTTTTCTAAATACTAAATATTTTAACTTTTCTTCTTTGTCCAAAATTGGTAAGCAAGCAATTTTATTTTCCCAAATTATATCATTTGCTTCTGCTAAATTAATTCCTTCTTTTGCCCAAACGACTTTTTCTTTTGGTGTCATAAAATCATCAATAGGTGCTTCAAAATTATCTCTAGATATTCTATAGTCTTTATCAGTAACTAATCCTATAAATTTTCCTCTTGCTGTTCCATCTTCTGTTATAATTACAGTTGAATGTCCAGTTTTTTTAACTAATTCTATAACTTCTTTTAGAGGTGTTCCTGATTTAACATTAGAATCACTTACTACGAATCCGGCTTTATGTTTTTTTACATGCCTTACCATAGCTGCTTGTGATTCAATTGATTGAGATCCATAAATAAACGCCACTCCTCCTTCACGAGCAAGTGCAATCCCCATTTCTTCTCCTGAAACAGCTTGCATAATAGCAGATACCATTGGTACATTTGCATAATACTTTGCTTCTTCTCCTTTTCTAAATTTTACAAGTGGAGTTTTTAAAGACACATTATTTGGTATGCATCTTTCATCTGTCAAATTTGGTAATAATAAAAATTCATTAAATGTTCTTGAAATATCCTCTAAAATCTTTGCCATATTTATCCCCCTATTCTTTATAATAAAAAATAAGATGCGTTTGCACAAAGCATCTTATTTACTTCTTTAGATTATAATATAAATTTTACTCAAAGTAAACCTTTATTTGAATTTTTATAAAAAAAATGTTATAATATAAGTAATACTTTAAAGAAAGGGAGTATATTAATGCTCAATTGTATGACATATGCACTAGATATTGAGGATCAGTGCGTAGAAGATACGGATTCATTTCTGTATTCTAGTTTTCCTGAAAAAGCAATTCAGGAGAAATGCAAAAAGTTTGGACGGATTTGTCGGAAGCTGGAAAGCGAAGATTCTAAAATCTATGATGGAGAATGGATAATAGCATTTTACGGTTTTATTCCGATACATCGGGATTATGAAGGAATTCCAGATAACTGGGAGTATCACTTTATGAAAAAAGTAGATACTATATGGATGCATCGTCCATATGCCAATGCTACTGAGATATTAGTAGTTCCGGAAGAAACTAAGGAAGCCTTTATTAGATTAGGCTATCCACCCTTATTTTTTGCAATACGAAAACAAGTAGAAGAATAATTTCTTCTACTTGTTTTTTAGGTCAATATATGATAAAATATAACAAATTTCATTTCGGAGGTAAAAATGGTGAAAAATGAATTAATTTTAATACTTGATTTTGGAGGACAATATAATCAATTAATTGCAAGAAGGGTAAGAGAATGTAATGTATATTCAGAAGTAGTACCGTTTAATATTTCTATTGAAAAAATTAAAGAAAAAAATCCAAAAGGAATTATTTTTACAGGTGGACCAGCAAGTGTATTTGGAAAAGATGCACCTAAATGTGCTCAAGGAATTTTTGATTTAGGTATTCCTGTGCTTGGCATTTGTTATGGTATGCAACTGATGACCTATACTTTAGGTGGAAAAGTAGCAAAAGCAGATAAAAGAGAATATGGTACAACTGATGTAAAAATTGACAACTCCTCTTCCCTTTTTGAAGGCTTTGATAATGTAAATGGATTTTTAATGAGCCATACAGATTATGTAGATACTGTTCCTGAAGGGTTTGAAAATATTGGTTCTACCTCATCTTGTCCAAATGCTGCTATGGAGAATCCTGAAAAAAAACTATATGGAATCCAATTTCATCCTGAAGTTAATCATTCTATAAATGGAACCAAAGTAATTGAAAATTTTCTATTTAATATTTGCAATTGTAAAGGAGATTGGGTTATATCTTCTTTTGTTGAAGACAGTATAAAGAAGTTAAAAGAAAAAATTGGAGATAAAAAAGCCTTATGTGCTTTATCTGGTGGAGTTGACTCATCTGTTGCAGCTGTACTTTTGAGCAAAGCAATTGGTAAAAATTTAACATGTATATTTTTAGATCACGGACTTCTTCGTAAAAACGAAGGAGACGAAGTAGAAGAAATATTTAAGAAACAATTTGATATTAATTTAATTCGTGTAAATTGTAAAGATCGATTTTTAGATAAACTTTCGGGCGTGACAGATCCTGAAAAGAAAAGAAAAATAATTGGTGAAGAATTTATTAGAGTTTTTGAAGAAGAAGCTAAAAAAATAGGAACTGTAGATTTTCTTGTTCAAGGTACTATCTATCCAGATGTCATTGAAAGTGGACTAGGAAAAAGTTCTGTTATTAAAAGTCATCATAATGTAGGAGGTCTTCCAGACTATGTTGACTTTAAAGAAATAATTGAACCATTAAGAGATTTATTTAAAGACGAAGTAAGAAAAACTGGTTTAGAATTAGGTATACCTGAAAATTTAGTATTTAGACAACCTTTCCCTGGACCTGGTCTTGCTATAAGAGTTATTGGAGAAATAACAGATAATAAATTAAATATTTTAAAAGATGCAGATAGTATTTTTAGAGAAGAAATTGCAAATGCTGGATTGCATAAAAATATAAATCAATATTTTGCAGTATTAACAAATCTAAGATCTGTAGGTGTTATGGGTGATGAAAGAACTTATGATTATACGATTGCACTTCGTGCTGTTGAAACAACTGATTTTATGACAGGTGTATGGAGTAAGATACCTTATGAAATTTTAGAAAAAATTTCTAGTAGAATTGTAAATGAAGTTGAACATGTAAATCGAGTTGTTTATGATATTACTTCTAAGCCACCCGCAACTATTGAATGGGAATAAAATCAAAACAAAAAACTCTGTAACATAGTTATTACAGAGTTTTTATTTTTTATCAAAAATGGTTTTAAATACTCCTTTATCAATTAAATTGGCAAATATATTCTTAAAAATAATTAATACAATTGGTCCAATTAAAAGCCCGAATAACTCCTATTACTTTAAATCCTGTATACATAGCAATTAAAGTAAAAATTGGATGAATTCCTATATTTTTACTAACTAATTTAGGCTCTAATATTTGTCTTACAATAGACATGATAATTAATAAAACGATAATTGCAATTCCCAAGTTGATATCACCATTAATAGCACATAGAATAGCCCATGGAATCATTACCGTTCCAGAACCGTAAGATAGGAAGTGCGTCGACAAAGCCAATAAATATTGCCATTAGTAGAGGATATTGAATATTAAAACCCGTAAAAGTTAAAATATATAAACCAATTAAAGAAATAAAAAAAGAAACTAAAACAAGACTTGCCTCTGCTTTTAGATATCCTCCTAAACTTTCAATTAAATCTTTTAAATGATTTTTTAATTTTTTAACCCACATTTTAGGTAAATGATATTCAATTTGATCTAAGATATAAATCTTATCTACACAAATAAAATACAAAGCTACTACTGTAATTCCAATACAAATAGCAATAGAAGGTAAACTTGTTACAAGATTCATTAGACCTGTTAATGCATTTCTTAGCCAATTAGAAGCTGTACCTAATAAATCTCCTGTTGAATTTTCAATTATAGATAATACTTCATTTGACAAATGTATTTTATCAAAGTCAAAATTTGAAATAATCCTTTGAAATTGTATGTAGGCCTTATCAAAATAGTTATTTAAACCTTGTAATAAGCTAGAAGCTTCCGAAAAAAGTGTTATAATTAACCAAGACAATGTTCCTAATAGAATTATTGAAACAAGAATAAATATAATAATAGAGCTAGTTCTCCTTGTTAAATTAGTTTTTCTCATAATAAATTTAATGGCTGGTTCAATTATTAATGAAATAATAAAAGCCACTAAAAAAGGCATATAGAAAATCGATAATTTTAGTCCAATATAAAAACCAAGCAATATAAACACTACTGATAAGATTCTCTTTAAAACTCTTGTCCAATAAGAAACATCAAATATCATAGTTTCCTCCTATTTCTATTATATGCAAAAAGGCGGAATAATATCCGCCCTATGATTTTATTTCGCATATTTATTCAGCATTTTTATTTTCTTCACAATTACATATATTTTCAAATGTAGTACATACTTGTTGCTTTCCAATTGTCCCATCATTTTGTGCTAAATTTCCTAAAGTTAAAATTCCTACTACTCTATTTTTATCATCGCATACTGGCAATCTTCTAACTTGGTTTTGTCCCATTTTACTTTGTGCATTTGTCATATCATCATCTTCCTTACAAGTACATACATTTGTAGTCATAATGTCACTTACTGGAGTTTGTTTTGTGTCTTTATCACATGCTACACATCTTAATAATATATCTCTATCTGTTATAATTCCACATACAGAATTATTATTATCACACACCGGTATACAACCAATGTGATTCTCTGACATTAATTTTGCAACTTCTTGAATTTTTGTCTCTGGCTTTATACAGCATACATCATTACACATACATTCTTTTACCTTCATTTTGATTTACCACCTTTCAAAATTTCTCATTTTTATTTTTTACAAAATAGAAAAATAATATTCAAAAAAATTGTCTAGAAATAAAAAATAGAAAATATTACCAAAATATTTTCTATTTTTTATAAATATTTTCTATTTTTTAATAAGATTCATAAATGTCCATATCATTACCATAATCTCTTGGTCTTATTGGTGGAATTCCTGGTCCAGGGCCTCCTGGGAAAGGTGGTCTACTTCCAGGAAATGGCGGTCTTGATGGTCTAGGTGGTCTGTTACCAGAGAATCCAGGCTTTCCTAGTAATTCTCTAATAATTAAAATTCGAATTAAATCATTTAAATCTTTATTTCTAAATTGTCTATCTTCTGCTCTAGCCTCTTTTTCTACTTCTTTTTTTGTATTATTTTCTCTTACAGAATTACGTACTTCCTTTCTATTGTTAGTAATTTCATTTTGTAAATTAATATTGAGATTAATTTCTTGATTAACTTCAATTGCAGAATAAATTTCATCTGTCATATGATCAATCATTTCTTTGGTTACTGGATTTGTAACTCGTGAACATCTTTGTGAAATCATGGGATATACAATTTTATATATTTCAGGATAGCAAGCCTCTAATTCTTCATTATGACTCGTATCATAAGATATAGTATCATGATTTGAAATACCGTTCATGTACATATTATTGCTATTAGGATATCCTAAAATACTTCTTATGTAGTCATCAAAAGATTCATTATTATACATGAATAAAACCTCCTTGTTCTTTTGTATATCATATGGAGGTTTTTTTAAATTTGTGAATTGATTACAATTTATTTACTAATTTTTTAAATTGATTTCCTCTATCATAAGCATTTTTAAACATATCAAAACTTGCACTTCCTGGAGAGAATAAAACAACTTGATCTGGTTTGGCAATTCGATTTGCGATATCAACCGTTTCTTTTAAACTCTCACACATATAAATTCTAAGATTCTTCTTTTGCTTTTCCATCTCCTCCTTTACAGCATCAAATATTTTTCCAGATGTTTGACCAATTAAAAGTAACGTTTTTACTTTTTCTACAATCGGTTTTGCTAAAGGTTTATAATCCAAATTTTTATCATATCCGCCAGCAATTAATATCAATTCTTCGTCAAACGCGGAAATACCTGATATTGTTCTTGTTGGTGAAGAACTAGCAGAGTCATTGTACCATTTTACATTATTAATTTTTCTTATAAATTCTAGTCGATGCTCTACACTATTAAATTTTTTTATCGTTTCTGCTGCATCTTCTTCATTTACTAATGTTTTTGTTGCTGCTAAAGCTGTTGCTATATTTTGATAATTATGTTCTCCTTTCAGGATAACATCTTGTGTATCTAAAATATGTTTTCTAAGATTAGCATTACATTCCTTTATAATTTTACCATCAACAATAAAACCATTTTCTAATTTTTCCTTACTACTAAAGAAAATCACTTGAGAATTTGTTTCTTTAGCACAGTTTCTAGTAATTTCATTATCATAATTTAAAATAATAATATTGTCTTTGTTTTGATATTTAAAAATATTTTTTTTCGCATCTATATATTCTTGGTAATCTTTATGGATATTTAAATGATTTGGTGTTATATTAGTAATAACTGCGATATTAGGACTTGTTTTCATTTCCATTAATTGAAAACTACTTAGTTCTAGAACAACGATATCTTCTGGTTTCATCTCTGAAAGTTTTGTAAAAAGAGGTGTACCTATATTTCCCCCTAAATACGTATGATATCCTGCTTCTTTTAAAATAGCAGCAATTAAACTAGTTGTTGTTGTCTTTCCATCACTTCCTGTTACCCCTATTATTTTACAAGGACACATTTTCATCAACATCTCTATTTCTGTTGTAATAATAGCTCCTTTTTTTGCTTCTTCTTTTAATTCTGGTTTTGTTGGTAAACAACTAGGAGATCTGAAAATAATATCAAAATTTTTTAATTTTTCTAAGTTTTCTTTTCCAAATGAAAAATTAAATTTATATAGTTTTATTTTATCCACTATTTCTTTTGGTATACTTTTTTCATCTCTTTCATCAAAAACAGTTACTAGTGCTCTTTTTTGATACATATAATCAATCAATGGTAAATTACTAACACCTAATCCTATAATTGCCACCTTTCTAAAGCGTATATATTCATTAAATTCTTCTAATTTTTTATTTTTATATTCCATCTTTTAACACATCCTTCAAATTTTGTATTTGATTTATTTTAAGTGAATTTTTAGCTATTATATAACAAATTATATGAAAAAACAAATTTGTTGATGAATAATTTTATTTTTTTTGTTCACAATATAATTGAGATTTGAATGGAGGTGCTTTTTCATGTCAAAAAATAATAATAAAGAAAACCAAAACAATAAAAACAATCAAAATAATAGAAATAATCAAAACAATAATAATAACGAAAAACAAAACAATAACAATAATTGTAGATAATTGTTTTTATAAAATACTGATATACATAATATATCAGTATTTTACATAGAAATTTAGTTAAATTAATTATTATCGGATTTTTTGTCAAAAAAAGTAATTTTTTTTCTTTAAAGACTTGATATTATGATAAATTTATAATAAAATTGAATTATCAATAGCAAAAATAGATACTTTAAGGAGGCAAACTATAATGTCTGAAATCCGTTGTTCAAATTCTCTTGTACGCTTATTAGATGGTCGGGAACTTTATTGCGAAAATACGGTTGCTGACATAGTAGAGCAACTATCTACAGGTGATTCAGTAATTTTAGATCTTACTGATGAAAATATAAAAATACCTGTAGATAAACATACTATTGTTTCGTATAGTTATACG
This sequence comes from uncultured Clostridia bacterium, assembly GCA_947631335.1. Lineage (GTDB taxonomy): Bacteria > Bacillota > Clostridia > TANB77 > CAG-508 > CAG-269. The sequence goes on along the minus strand of CANRKZ010000001.1, from coordinate 71,394 downwards.
GATTAAGTTAAGTATCAAAAAATATGGAGATATTATTTTATCTCCATATTTCTATTATATATTATATTTTTCTCTCTCCATATAATGAGTATGTAATAATTTATGAGCTTTATTACTTCCCGGTTTTTCCAAATATTCTTGATAAATTTTCTTTATTATTGGATTTTCATGAGATTTACGGATTTTACTTTTTTCATCGATTGAATATAAGCTATTTGCTCTTAATTTTCTAATATCTATTCGAGAACGTGTTTTAGAAGTTTTAATTGGTTGGCCACCTCCCATTACACAACCACCAGGACATGCCATAATTTCTACAAATTGATAATTTGCTTTTCCTTTTTTTATTTCTTCTAAAATTTTTTGAGCATTTGCAAGACCACTTGCTGCTACTATATTTATATCTTTTCCATCAATATTTACTGTGGCTTTTTTAATACCATCTTTTCCACGTACTTGTTTAAATTCAATATTTTGTAAACTTTTTCCAGTCAAAATATCTTGTGCTGTTCTAAGAGCAGCTTCCATAACTCCTCCAGTTGTTCCAAAGATTGCACCTGCTCCAGTTGCTTCTCCCATCGGATTATCAAAAGTAGTTTCTTCCAAGTTTTCAAATTCAATATTTGCTTGTTTAATCATTCTAGCAAGCTCACGAGTAGTAATTACATTATCTACATCATAAAGGTCATTATTTTTCATTTCATCACGCTGACGCTCAAATTTTTTTGCAATACATGGCATAACAGATACCACATAAATCTTTTTGGGATCAATACCTTCTTTCTTAGCAAAATAAGTTTTTATAAGTGCTCCAAACATTTGATGAGGAGATTTGCAAGTAGATAAATGTGGCAATAATTCTGGATAATTCATTTCAATATATTTTACCCATCCGGGACTACAAGAAGTAATCATTGGTAAATGTGTGTTTTCTTTTAGTCTTTCTATAAGTTCATTTGCTTCTTCCACAATAGTAAAGTCAGCTCCTGTATTAGTATCAAATACTTTGTTAAACCCTAGTCTTTTTAAAGCAGTTATCATTTTACCAGTAACATTTGTTCCGATTTTCATTCCAAACTCTTCTCCAAGAGCCACTCGAACAGCAGGAGCAGTTTGTACAACAACATAAAAATCAGGATTTTTTAATTTGTTCCATACATCATCTATAGTCTCTTTTTCATGTAAAGCACCAGTTGGGCAACTTTGAATACATTGTCCACAATTCGTACAATTGACATCATTTAAACTTTTATTTCCTACTGTTGAGATAGAAGATTCAAAACCACGATTTATACAATCAATTGCTCCTATTTTTTGCACATTTTTACAAGTTGCTACACATCTTCTACATAAAATACATTTATTAAAATCTCTAACAATAGAAGGAGATAAATCATCTATTTTATGATTTGCTATTTCTCCTGGAAATTCAATATTTCGTACATTCAGTTTAATAGCTAATTCTTGTAATTCACAGTTTCCAGAGCGTACACAAGTTAGACAATCTTTAGTATGATTTGACAAAATCAAATCTAAAACCACACGCCTTGCTTCTAAAATACTTGGTGTGTTGGTATGTACTATCATTCCCTCTTCTACTTTTTGGATACAAGAAGTAGCAAAGCCTCTTTTCCCTTCTACTTCTACGATACACATTCTACAATCACCAACTTCGTTTATATCTTTTAAGAAACATAATGTTGGAATATCAATTTCTGCTTGTTTTGCAGCTTCTAAAATTGTTGAACCTTTTTTTGCTTTTATAACTTCACCATCTATGGTTAATGTAACAAATTCTTCTTTCATAATTCCCTCCTATTTTAGTTTTTGTGTTCATTTCAATTAACCAATCGCATGGAACGGACAATTACTAAGACAAGTACCGCATTTTATACACTTTTCTTGGTTAATGATTCTTTTTTCTCTAGCAGTTCCTTCAATTGCATCAACTGGACAATGTCTTTGGCATAGTCCACAACCTTTACATTTTTCTTCATTAATTGTAATTTCTGCCATTGCTTTACATTCTAATGTTCTACATTTTTTTTCAATTGCATGTTCTTTAAATTCTTCTCTAAAATGTTTTAAAGTGCTAAGTACTGGATTTGGTGCTGTTTGACCTAAACCACAAACACTTGCTTTTTGAATATTGGTAGCCAATTTTTCTAATCGATACAAATCTGATTCACAGCCTTCTCCATTGCATAGTTTTTCTAATATTTCTAACATTCTTTTTGTTCCAATTCTACAAGGAGTACATTTTCCACAGCTCTCACTTACAGTAAATTCTAAATAAAATTTTGCTAAAGATACCATACATTTGGTATCATCCATTACAATTAATCCTCCAGACCCCATCATAGATCCAATTTCTTTTAAAGATTCATAATCAATCGGTGTGTCTAAATGTTCTTTTGGAATACAACCACCGGATGGGCCACCAGTCTGAGCTGCTTTAAATTTTCTTCCGTTTGGTATACCTCCGCCAATTTCATAAACAATTTCTCTTAGAGTAGTTCCCATTGGTACTTCTACTAATCCGATATTATTAACATTTCCTCCTAATGCAAATACTTTTGTTCCTTTTGAATTTTCGGTTCCAATTGATGAATACCATTGTGCCCCTTTTAAAATAATTTGAGCGATATTAGCATATGTTTCCACATTATTAATTAAAGTTGGTTTTCCCCATAAACCAGCATTTGCTGGAAAAGGTGGTTTTACTCTTGGTTGCCCTCTTTTTCCTTCGATAGATTCTAAAAGTGCTGTTTCTTCTCCACATACAAAAGCTCCAGCTCCTAATCGTATTTCAATATCAAAATCAAAATTAGTTTTAAATATATTCTTGCCTAAAATACCATAGTCTCTTGCTTGTTTTATGGCTATTTCTAATCTTTTTACTGCAATTGGATATTCAGCTCTTACATAAATAAATCCTTTATTGGCTCCAATAGAATATCCTGCAATTGCCATTGCTTCAATAATTGAATGAGGATCTCCTTCTAGAATGCTTCTATCCATAAATGCTCCTGGATCTCCTTCATCAGCATTGCAAACAACATATTTTTGCTCTCCTTTAGCTATTTTAGTAAATTCCCACTTCTTTCCAGTAGGAAAACCAGCACCACCTCTACCACGTAAACCGGATTCTTTAATTAAATTAATTACTTCTTCTTGTGTCATTTTAAACAACACTTTCTCTAAAGCTTCATATCCATCAAAAGCAATGTATTCATCAATATCTTCTGGATTTATAATACCACAGTTTTTTAAAGCAATTCTTTTTTGTTTCTTATAAAAATTTAATTCATCTAAACGATTAACAATGCTCCCATCAACATCTTTACAAAGTAATCGCTCTACTTTCTTTCCTTCTATAATATGTGTTTGTATAATTTCTTCACAATCTTCTGGTGTTACCATGGCATAAAAAGTATCTTCTGGTCTAATAATAACAATAGGACCTTTTGCACATAATCCGAAACATCCTGTCTTAATCACTCTAACATTTTGAATTTTTTTTTCTTTTAAGATTTTTTTGAAATTTTCTAAAATTTCAGGAGATTTAGAAGAAGTACATCCGGTACCGTGACAAACTAAGATATGTTTTTCTCTTGTATCTGCTTTGGTATTAATTCTTAAATCTAATTCTTTTCTCTTTTTCTCTCTAATTTTATGAAGTTCATTCACTGTTTTCATTTTATCACTCCTCTTTGAGACACTAGTGGGACAGTGGATTAGTGTCTTATTTTTTTGTAATATTTTGTCATATATTACATTTTTGGATAAATAATGAGACATTTAATGGCTGTCCCTAGTGTCTCATTAATTCATCTAATACTTGGTCTAATTTTTGTACTGTTGCTTTTCCATATACTTCTCCATTTACAGTAAATACTGGTGCCAGTCCACATGCTCCTACACATCTTGTTTGGTCAATTGTAAATAATCCATCTTCTGTTGTCTGACCTGGCTCAATTTTTAATCTTTCTGTTAATCGATCCATTATTTTTTGTGATCCTTTTACAAAGCATGCAGTTCCTAAACAAACAGATATTTTGTTTTTTCCTTGAGGTTCTAACGAAAATCTTGAATAAAAAGTAATAACGCCATAAATTTCAGCCATTGGTATAGATAAGAACTCCGATAATTCTTTTTGAACATACATAGGAATATATCCATAATGTTCTTGAATTTCATTTAATATCTGAATTAAATTATCTTTTTCTGGCTTGTAGATAGTAAATATTTTTTCCAGAAATTCATCTTTTTTAATGCAATTACAATTATCACAGTTTAAATTTTTATTCATAAAATTTCCTCCTTATAAATAATATATATTAAGTTTCTATTTGAATTATATCAAAACAATATATTTAATACAATATATTTTAAAATTTTTATATTTTTATGTCTTTTTTTGTATAATTATTGACTTTTTAGATAAAAGATGTAAAATAGAAATATACAAAATAAAAGGAGGGATTTTAATGGGATATTCTAACTATGCTACAATGTCTTCTAAATATGGTACTATGTCAGGATATGGTACTTCTTCACTTTCATCTTCTGACATCTCTTCAGCAATAGGTGCTATAATTGGAGGATTTTTAGGAGTGATTATTGTAATTGGAATCGTAATCGTTGTTCTTCAAATTGTTGCAAACTGGAAACTATTTACAAAAGCTGGAGAAAAAGGATGGAAGTCTATTATACCTTTTTATAATACTGCAATATTATATAAAATTTCTGGTATGTCACCATGGCTTGCTTTATTATACATAGGATTATTTATACCAGTTATTAATGTTATAGTTGGTATCGTATTTGCTGTATTAAACCTTTACCAACCAATCAATTTAGCAAAAGGCTTCAATAAATCTACAGGATTTACCGTTGGAATGATTATGCTTCCATTCATATTTAACTTAATCCTAGGACTAGGAAGTTCCGAATATGTTGGATATGATAATAAAACAGCAGAATCATTAGAACCAGAAACAAAAGCTAAATAATCATAAAAAAGCAACTCCAATCTTAGGAGTTGCTTTAATTTTGTAACCTTCATTAATTCATACTTACTTTTCCGATTGAAATAGCTTTAGCTATTGAATGAATTTACTTTAGGTGTTATTTATCGTCTTATGCTCTATAACTTCATTGCATTTTACTACGGTAACATCATCTGGAATGTCTTTTAAAACAGTGGCATTAGCTCCAATTTTTACATTGTTTCCGTATTTTTATCGGCCCGAAGTACTTTTGCTCCAGCACCCACCATAACATTATTTCCAATATCAGGATGTCTTTTATATTTATCTTTTCCTGTTCCTCCTAACGTAGAATTATGATAAATCGTACAATCATTGCCAATAGTTGCTGTTTCCCCTATTACAATCCCCATACCATGATCTATAAAAAGTCTTCTTCCTATTTTAGCACCTGGATGTATTTCAATTCCCGTAAAAAATCTTCCTATTTGTGATATAAATCTTGCTAAAAACAAACATTTATGTCTATATAAAAAATTTGCTAATCGATGAAAAACTAATATATGAAATCCAGGATATAAAATAATGACTTCTAAGATATTTCTACAAGCTGGGTCTTTGTTTTTTATATTCTTAGCATCTTCATAAATTTCTTTTAAAAATAACATATCTATCACCTTTTATATCATATGTATCCTAGCTAAATTATGTAGCACTTTATACTTCTGTAATTCCTATTACATTTTCGATACAAGAGATGTTTCGAAGCAATTCATTTTTATTAAGTCCTTTTTTATGATAATGTCCTACTAATCTAATGTTTTCTACTTCACCATTTAAATTTTCTTTATTTTCTCTTTTTATTTGCTTGATTTGAACATTAAAAGTAGAAAAACATTTTTCTATTTCTGATAATGTTTCATTCTTATTTTTATCAATTTCAATTTTCCATTCTAAGATATTAAAATGATCTAATTTATTAGATATTTTATAAGAATAAGATAAGATGATATAGGTAATCAGAGTCGTTACAATTCCCCCTAAATAAAATCCAGCTCCAATACTTAATCCTATGCAAGTAACTGCTAAAAGCCCGAGCTGCTGTTGTTAATCCTTTTACATTAAATCCATCTCTTAAAATAGTTCCTGCACCAATAAAGCCAATTCCAGATAATAATTGGGCAGGTATTCTGGAAGGATCTATATTATATTTTTCTGACATATATTCCCCACAAAGCATAATCAAAACAGAACTTAGTCCTACTAAAGAGTGCGTTCTAAAACCTGCTGGTTTATTCCAAGAAGATCTTTCTAAACCAATAATTCCTGATAAAATAAATCCTACTATTAATTTCAGAATTGCTTGAAACCAAAATGAAGATATAATATAAATAATAAAGTCCATTACTTATTTCCTCCTTTTAGATTAAATGCTTTGTCTTGAAATTATAGTACTTCTTTTTTATAAATAAGAAACTAAAAAAATTGGCACTAGACCAATTTTTCTAATTCCTTTATTTTATCACGAAGTTCTGCTGCCCTTTCAAATTCCATATCTGCAGCATATTTTAGCATTTCATCCGTAAGTTTTGTAATTGTTTCTTTTATATCTTCCTTATTTTCTAATTTGTATTCTATTTCTATGTCTTCTACATTAGTTACTTTAATACTATCTCTTACTGATTTATTTATAGTTTTTGGTGTTATATTATGTTTCTTATTATATTCTTCTTGTATCTTCCTTCTCCTGTTAGTCTCCGATATTGATTTTTCCATACTTTCTGTCAATTCATCCGCATACATAATAACCGTTCCTTCTGTATTCCTAGCAGCACGTCCAATAGTTTGAATTAATGATCTTTCTGATCGTAAAAAGCCTTCTTTATCTGCATCCAGTATTGCAACCAAAGAAACCTCCGGAATGTCTAAACCTTCTCTTAAAAGATTGATTCCCACTAAAACATCAAATTCTCCGAAGTCTTAAATTTCTAATTATTTCCATTCTCTCCAAGGCTTTTGTGTCAGAATGCATATAATTTACTTTAATATCTAAACTTTTTAAATACTCCGTTAAATCTTCTGCCATTTTTTTAGTTAGCGTTGTAACTAGCACTCTTTCTTTTCTTTCAATTCGAATTCTAATTTGCTCTAATAAATCATCAATTTGATTGGTAACCGGTTTTACTTCTATTTTTGGATCTAGCAAGCCAGTAGGCCTTATAACTTGTTCTACCACATTAGATTTAGCATGTTCTTTTTCATAATCTGCTGGTGTTGCACTAACAAATACAACTTGATGAATTCTTTCTTCGAATTCTTTAAAAGTTAATGGCCTATTATCAAATGCAGATGGTAATCGAAAGCCATAATTTACTAGAGATTCTTTTCTTGCTCTATCTCCATTATACATTGCTTTTACTTGCGGTATTGTTGCATGTGATTCATCAATTAGTAATAAAAAATCATCTGGGAAATAATCAAATAATGTGTATGGAGGACTTCCTTTTTGTCTTCCACTTATATGTCTTGAGTAATTTTCTATTCCAGAACAAAATCCTGTTTCTTTCATCATTTCAATATCAAAATTGGTTCTTTCTTCAATTCTTTGCGCTTCGATTAATTTATTTTGAGATTTAAAGTATTTAACTCTTTCTTTCATTTCTTCTTCAATAGTTACAATTGCTCTTTCCATTTTTTCCTTTGTTGTAACATAATGAGAAGCAGGTGAAATTAAGATATGACGCCTTGTTCCAATTGGTTTTCCAGTTAAAGCGTTTATCTCTACTATTTTCTCAATTTCATCTCCCCAAAATTCCACTCTTACTGCCGCTTCTGATTGATCAGACGGATATATTTCTACTATATCTCCTTTTGCTCTGAAAGTTCCTCTTTTAAAATCAATTTCATTTCTTGTATATTGCATACTAATTAATTTTTTTAAAACGTCATTTCTTGATTTTTTCATACCAGGTCGTAGAGATAACATCATTTCTTGGTAATCAATTGGATCTCCTAAACCGTAAATGCATGAAACAGAAGCAACTATGATAACATCTCTTGTCTCAAATAGTGATAATGTAGCAGAGTGTCTTAACTTGTCTATTTCATCATTAATGGATGAATCCTTCTCAATATAAGTATCGGTTGATGGAATATAGCTCTCAGGTTGATAATAATCATAATATGAAACAAAGTATTCCACATTGTTCTTTGGGAAGAACTCTTTGAACTCTGAGTATAATTGTCCGAGCTAGTGTCTTATTATGTGCGAGTACTAGTGTTGGTTTTTGTACTTTCTCAATAATATTTGCCATTGTGAATGTTTTTCCGAGAACCTGTAACTCCAAGTAAAGTCTGGAATTTTTTGCCCTCTTTTATACCATTACTTAGATATTCTATTGCTTGTGGTTGATCTCCAGTTGGCTTATAATTTGATACTAATTTGAACATTTTTCCTCCTTTTGCTGAGAATATTAGGTTTTAAATATTATATAGCTATACCTAAAAACGACAACTATCAATTTAAAAGTCCGTATAATTTGTTCGCTTTTTTGTGATTTTGGTAAATATAATTATACTTACACAAACAACTTGGGTCATTAACCTTGCTTTTTACTAAATAATTTTACCATTTTTTCATAAAAAATACAAGGTGTCCCAATACCTCATATTTCTTTTATCTATTTTCCAATATGTAAAAATCTTATTATTGTATTCAGTACTATAATCTTAATTATTAATTCTATAAGCCAGTTCAAGTGCAAGTATTGGTACTTGAGTTTTTTTATCAAAATTTGATAATTGATCTATACTTCTTTCTTCCCATTGAAGAGAATCCAAATTATCTCCAGCATAATAAAAAGTAAAGTAATTTAAATTTTTGTACTTGCAAACAGCAGCTAATGAAGCACCTTCCATTTCTACACAAATTGCACCTTTCTCTTTGAACATTTTTATCTTGTCACTAGTTTCTCTATAAAAAGCATCCATTGTCCATGTGGCCCCTTCTTTATAATCAAAATTATATTCTTTTAATATTTCTTTAAATAATGTTACATATTGACTATCTAAATCAATATATTCTGATTCTGGTAAATAATGATAACTTGTACCTTCATCTCTAAATGCTTTATTTGGAATTATAAGAGAACAATCTTCAATTGTTTTATCAAGCACTCCACAATTTCCAAAAACAATAAAAGTATCTACTCCATTAACACTCATGTCTTCAATATCTGCACTTATCCATGCCCCACTTATTCCTGCCATAAATAATGTTATTATAGTGTTTTTATAATGTAATGAGTATACTGGACGTTTTTCACTTAATTCTCCTACTTTATTGCATTCATACTTTTTTACAATATCCTTTAATAAATATTCAGAAAACACTCCAACAGCTACATGTGGTAACCTAATATTAGAATCGTGTCTTCCACTTATATTTTTTATCCCTCTTGGTTTTATAAATCCTTCTTCTTTACTATAAATTATCATTCTTATTTTCCCCCTACACGAATATATCTCTACATATTATATTTGTTTTCTTATTTTACGAAAAAATCTTTTTGGATCCAATTGTCAATATCGTAAAATTAAATATCGAAATAATCGTAATTCTTATAATTATTTCTATCATTGGCATAATTGGCATGATATTAAACCAGCCATTGAATACCGTTAAACCAACTACGAATAACGCTGATAAAAATAGTGCAAGTGAAAATCTAAAAATTGAGATTGGCAATGGATTTTCTTCGCTTTTTCTTGATTTTGCTAAAGTAAATAATAATATAATTCCACAAATACCTGTAGAAATCACGCATAAGCTTGAATAATATTCTTCTGGAATAATTCCGTATTTATTAAGAATCGAAATTACAAATATATTTAAAGCAACAGTTAATCCAGCTGGTATTGCCTTGCTAATTATGTTCTGTAAGAATTTTCCATATATTTTCTCTTTATTCGGTTCTAATGCCAATATAAAAGATGGAATTCCTATCGTAATCATACTAATTAAACTTAATTGAATTGGTACAAATGGATACTCTTCCCCCATAAATAAAAACATCAGTGCAAGTATAGTAGAATAAATTGTCTTCACTAAAAATAAAGTAGCCGAACGTGCAATATTATTAATGGCTCTTCTTCCTTCTGCAACTACTTTAGGCATTGAAGCAAAATTAGAATCTAGTAATATTAATTGGGATACACTTTTTGTGGCATCACTCCCATTTGCCATTGCAATACTACAATCAGCTGTTTTTAATGCTAGAACATCATTTACTCCATCTCCTGTCATTGCTACTGTTTTTCCAGTCTTTTGTAGAGCCTCTATTAAAGCTTTTTTTTGTGTAGGAGACACTCTACCAAAAATTGTATGTTCTGTGGCAATTTTTTCCATCAAAGTATCATCTTTTATTGTTGTCATATCAATATATTTTTTGTAATCTTTTACTCCCGCTTGTTTTGCCACTTTTGAAACAGTAACAGGATTATCTCCAGAAATAACTTTGATATTAACTCCCTGATCTGAAAAATATTCTAGCGTACGTTTTGCTTCTTTTCTTATTTTGTCTAAAATCAAAACAAATCCTACTAATTCAATCTCTTCTGGTAAATTTTTCTCCTTAAAATTTTGATTAGAATGTACCAAAGCAATTACTCGATAATCTTTAGCATATTTATTTATCATATCTTGATATTTTTTTAGTAAATCTCCTAATATCATCTCTGGTGCACCAATTATATAGGTTCCAATTTTTTCAAAATGAATGCCTGACCATTTAGATTTAGATGAAAAAGCTATTTTTTCTACTGGTTTAAATTCATTCGTTATCTTTTTAAAATAATTTCTAATCGCTTCTATTGTTGAATTTTCATCTTCAGATGATTTTCCTATATTAGCTAATATATTACTTATTTCATTTTCCGATTTAGAAATTGGTATAAAATCTTTTACTTCCATGAATCCTTCCGTTAAGGTGCCGGTTTTATCTAAACATAACGTATCCACTCTTGCTAAGGTTTCAATACAATATAGTTCTTGTACTAACACTTTAGATTTTGAAAGTCTAACTACACTAACTGCTAGAACTGTACTTGTTAAAAGCACTAAACCTTCTGGAATCATTCCAATAATAGCTGCTACTGTCTTTATAACTGTTTCTTGAAAAGTAAGTCCATTTTTATATAATTGTACATAAAATAATGCTAAACCAATTGGAATAATGGTAAAAGTTAAAATTTTGATAATCTTTTTTAATGAATTCATGATCTCTGAATTTATTTTTTTTACATATTTAGCGCCACTAGAAATTTTTGCTGTATAGTTTTCTTCTCCGATATGTTTTACTTGTGCAATACATTTTCCACTAACAATATAACTTCCAGATAAAAGAATATCTCCTTTCTTTTTTTGAATGGTATTTGTTTCTCCTGTAAGAAAAGACTCATTTACTTGGACTTCGCCTTCTTGAATAACACTATCAGTAGCTATTTGATTTCCTGTATTTAATTCTATTATATCATCTAGTACCAATTCATGAATAGCTATTTCTTGTTTGATTCCATTTCTTATAACTTTTGTTTTACTACTAGCCATGACAGAAAGTTTATCAATTACTCTTTTGGAATGTATTTCTTGGAAGGTACTAATTGCAGTATTAAAGATAACAACTCCTAAAAATAACATATTTTTATAAGAACCCACTAGAAAAATAGCAATTCCTAGTAATAAATTTATCATATTAAACAAAGTAAAAAAGTTTTCTATTAATATTCTTTTTATACTTTTAGTTGGTACACTGGTATCATAATTAACTAAGTTTTTTTCTTGTCTTTGTTTTACTTCTTTATCTGTTAATCCTAATTTTATATTCATTCTCTTCTCCTATTTATCTGTATCTTATTTAAGTTTTATTATAAGCTATTGTAGCATATGCTGTTTATTTAAGCAATAAGAAAAGAAATAACTTTTAGAATAGTTATTTCTTTTTGTATTTATTATCAATTTTACTTAATTTTTAGAACTTGGCATATAAGGTATTAATCTTCCTGCAAAATCGTGGAAGTTCTGAGATTGTAAAATGACTTTACCTGGCCCAACAAGTCTGGTCAAAAATAGGCCTTCTCCTCCTAAAAATATATTTCCCAATCCCTTTATTGTTTCTATTTCATAAGATACCGTTGGTTCAAATGCAACAATATTTCCAGTATCTACTTTTAAAACTTCTCCTGGTGCTAATTCTTTTTGAATACTATCCCCATCAATTTCTAAAAATAGTTTTCCACTTCCTGTTGCCTTTTGTAATATAAATCCTTCTCCTCCGAAAAGACCTGAACTAAATCTTTTTGTAAAAGCCACCTTTGTTTCTACATTTTCTTCTGCACATAAAAAAGCTCCCTTTTGTAATATAAGTCCTTCTGTTATAGTTGATAAATCCACTGGTACGATATTTCCTGGTACAGTGGAAGCAAAAGCAACGACTGCACCGTTTTTTTGTGCTGTATAATTAGCCATGAAAATGGATTCTCCTGAAAACATCCTACCAAGACTTCGCATAACTCCTCCGCGTGCGTTCGTTTTCATTTCTATTCCTTGTGATTGATATGCCATACCTCCTGATTGAGTATATATAGTTTCTCCTGCATTTAATGTCATTTCTACTACTGGTACTGTTTGTCCAATTATTTTGTAATTCATTTTTATCCTCCTTTGTTTTTTCTTTATTATAGCAATAAAAACAAAATGATTCAATATCTATTAATATTTTTTAATTTTTACTAGACAGTATTTCTACTTTGTGTTATGATATTATCGTGAAACAAAGAATTAGAAATATAATTTTATTTCAATGGAGGTAAAAAAATGTCAAAAATTAAAATTTTTAAATTAATGTTAGTAGCAATTACTACCCTTTTTATGTTCGGATTCCATTTTTGTTATGCCGTAGATTTAGATTTAAGTGAAGATTTAACAAATAGTTTTTCAAATAATAATACAACTGCAGAAAACACAAATAACACAAATGATGTTAATAGTACAAATAATACTAATAGTTTTGATAATACAAATGTTTCTAATGTTAGCGATGATAATATGGATAGCACTAATTCTAACAACACTTCTAATACAAACAATACTGTAACTTCTGGAAATACTTCTTCTCCTTCAGCTACTGTCACTAATTCTTTACCAGAAAGTAATTTAGGATTGTCTAATATACTTAACATTCTTTTAATTGTGATTGGAATCTTATTAGTATTACTTGCTATTGCAATCTTAATTCGATTAAAAAAATAAAATAAAAAGTTCTACTTTTAGAACTTTTTATTTTTTCTAAAAATTTGTCATTTAAAAATTAAATTTTTTCAAAAAGAGGGTTTTCTTTATATTAAGATTTTAATGTCGATTTTTTTCATTTTTTGTATGTATATTTTGTCAAATTTTTTAAATACTATTAATAGAATTTGTTTTTCAAAAAATCATGAAAAACAGTCATTTTTAAATTAAATTAGGAGGATTTTTTATGTACAAGAAATTATTATTAAGTATTAGTATTCTTATTGCTATCATTTTTTCTTTTACTGTTTGCTTTGCTAATGATGATGGTATGAATATGGTCCAAAATGCTGCAAATGGTGTAAGAAATGCTGTAGGTGGAGCTGAAAACACTGTAGAAAATGCTGCAAGAGATATTTCTAACACTTCAAAAAATATTACTGGTGATATGGAAGGAGAAGCAAATAATGTTGGAAATACCATGACAGACAATCGTAATGATAATAATAATAATAATAATAATGAATCAACTACGGATAATACTGATTATACAGCAACTAGAACAGCAACTGATACTACTGCTAATACTTTTATGGGGATGAATGCTACCGCTTGGACTTGGCTTATTTTAGGAATTGCAGCCATTGCAATTGTTGCACTAGTTTGGTATTATGCAATGCAATTACGTTCTTCCAATTATGATGATAAGAACTAATTGAAAATAATGCACTTTAAAATATTATTAAATAATATTTTAAAGTGCATTATTTTTATATTTATGTTATAATTAAGATGCAAAAATTTTAATGTAATGAGGTAAAATAATGAATATAAAATTAATCGCTACAAATCACTCTGCTTATCATAACTATATAATTGAAGATAAATTAGAAGCGGGAATTGTTCTTTCTGGTACTGAAATTAAATCAATACGAAATGGAAAAGTGAATTTAAAAGACACCTATGCCGTGATAAAAGGAGGAGAAATTTTTATTGTTGGTATGCATATTTCTCCCTATGAACAAGGAAATATTTTTAATAAAGATCCTTTACGTGATAGAAAGCTTTTGTTAAATAAGAGAGAAATTAATAAATTAATTGGTCTAGTAAAGCAAAAAGGTTACAGCTTAATTCCCATTTGCTTATATTTTAAAGGAAGTTTTGTTAAATTAGAACTTCGGCTTTGGTAAAGGAAAGAAACTATATGATAAGCGTCAAGATATTGCAAAAAAAGATGCCCAAAAGCAAATTGCAATTCAATTAAAAAACAACCAAAAATAATTTTTTAAATATTTAGAGACAAAATATTTTAAGAATACTTTGTCTCTAAATGATTTTTTTAAATTTTATTGTTTGACCCAAAAACATCTGTCATTTTGTGCTTTACTGTTTCTTTAATTAATTCTCTTGCAGGTTTTAAATATTTTCTCGGATCAAAAACATTTGGTTCTTCTGCTAATACTTTTCGAATTCCTGCTGTCATTGCTAAACGTAAATCTGTATCTACATTAATTTTAGATACTCCTGATTTACTTGCCTGCTTTAATATTTCATCCGGTACTCCTTTTGCACCTGGAATATCTCCTCCATATTGATTGCACATTTCTACCAATTCTGGAATTACTGTAGATGCTCCATGCAATACAATTGGCGTATTTGGTATTCTTACTTTTATTTCTTTTAAAATATCAAATCTTAATTTTGCTTCTCCTTTAAATTTATAAGCTCCATGACTAGTACCAATTGCAATTGCTAAAGAATCACAACCTGTTCTTTTTACAAATTCTTCTGCTTGTGTAGGATCTGTATACATTGCATCCTTAGCAGATACATTTACTTCATCTTCGATTCCTGCTAGTTTTCCAAGTTCAGCTTCCACTACAACACCTTTACTGTGGGCATACTCTACTACTTTTTTTGTTAATGCTACATTCTCTTCAAAATCATATTTCGATCCATCAATCATAACAGATGTAAAACCATTATCAATACACATTTTTGCTGTTTCAAAATCTGGTCCATGATCTAGATGAATTGCAATTGGGACTTCAGGATGTTCTTCCACTGCAGCTTGTATCATCTTCATTAAATAACCAATTCTAGCATATTTAATAGCACTTGATGATGCTTGTAAAATAACAGGTGATTTAGCTTCTGCAGCTGCATCTACAATTGCTTGTATAATTTCCATATTGTTTACATTAAAAGCACCGGATTGCAAATCCTTCCTTCATTGACTTTTCAAACATTTCTTTTGTCGTAACTAACATACTATTCCTCCATTCTTTGGCCAAAAAGCCTTTCTTTATTCTTCTGTTATTGTATTTCTAAATTTTTAATCTGTCAAGATATTTTATATTACAAATCTATCTTATAATCATATAAAAAATATAAGAAAAGATATAAAGATTTTTCTTTATATCTTTTGATTTTTATTCTTCTACATTCTCGTAACTAGCACACATAGATTCATCTGGTTCTTTTGTATTACATCCTTCTATTGCTTCTACTTGAATTGCCTCTAACATGCATTTTTCTTTTTCATTATTATTGTACTTACAGCTTGATACGGTACAATTTATTTTTTGATTTTTTTCCATTTTATACCTCCATATTTAACAAAAATATTTACACTATTATTATGTGAAAAACTATAATTACTATTCAAGTTTCAAAATTTTTTTGTTTTTTATTCTTATCTCTTTTTCTTATTTCATAGAAAAAGAGAAAATGTATTACAATTTTCTCTTTTTGAAATTAATTGAATTATCGATTGTTCCATTTTTTTCCATCATAAGTTGCTTTACAAACTACACCTATATCAAATAAAAAACTTACTACAAGTATGGGCCAATAGAGAAACGTTATTTCTGAAATAATTACAGTTGTTACCAACCAATAGTATATTAAAAAACAGATTGTATTGGTAACTATTATAAATTTCTGCATTTTATCTAATTTTTCTCCTTTAATAATGATAGTATTTGTGAAAAAAATACCAAGATAAACTATTTGAGAAATTAGCCCTACAAAAAATCCTTTTATAATTATTCGTGTAATCGTAGTTGATAGAAAGGAAAAGTTTTCTCCTTTTATTGTTATAAACTGCAAAATACCTCCCATTATAAAACCTATGAAGAATATTAAAATGACTGTTTTGATAATCCGTTTTTTCATTTTTTCATCTCCTTAAAATAATTTTTTATTATAAATGACTCTATATTAACCTGTAAAACAGGATTTAAAAAAATTTATGTAAAAATTATACCACTTTTTTCACATAAAGTAAACTCTCTTATAAAAAACAATTATTATTTCTTTTTTGCTATAATATTATATATATGCCAATGTTTTGTTTTTTGAAGTACAGTCTTTCCGTCTTTTTCTAATTCATTAAAACATACTATTTCAAATGAATCTTTAAATAAATCTAATATTTGTGTTTTTGTTAGAAATACCATCTGCTTTTTGATTTTTGTCCATGAATCATTTACTCCAAAAAAATTCCCAACAAAGTATCCGATTTTTTAAAATGCTATCTGTTATTTTATTCCAAAATTCACTAAACCTTTCTTTATTACAAAAAGGAATACTAAAATTGGCAACTAATAAATTTGTCTTTTCTAGTTGAATATCTTCAAAATTTTGAATATCAAATCTAAATCTTTTTATTTCTTCATTATTTAATTTACTAGATATAATTTCTTTTGTATTTTCTTTATCTATTGATAAAACTTTCCATCCGTTTCTTATTAAATATATAGTATCTCTTCCTGCTCCACAACCTAAATCAATAGCTTTTTTTGGTTCAACATTCATATCTATAAATTTTTGAACAATTGGATGTTGTGAGGCATCTTTTGTATTTTCATAATATTTTTTTATTTTTTCCATTAACAACTCAATTCCTTCAATTTATTAATGCGTATTATAACATATAATTTGGCAAAATGCTACTTATCTTCTTTATTTCACTTAAAAAATATAAAAGAATAAATTGAATAGTATTTATATAATGTATTGAAATGTTTTTTATATATGTTATAAAAACAGAGTTACTACTTTTATTGTAGCAACTCTATTTCTTTATTCTGATTTTTCTTTTACATTTTTCTCTATGCATTTTGCTGGGGGTTCTTTAAAACTTAAATACCAATTAATTCCGTTTCGATTTTTATTAATACTTCCTACTCTTTCTTCCAATTGTTCATAAGTTTTTGGCATTGGAACAATGACTGGTTGATTTGGCATCCAATTTGCTGCTGTTGATCCATTGCTACAATCCGCCATTTGAAGTGCTTGCACAATTCGAATAATCTCTGGAATAAAGCGTCCAACATTCATTGGATATACTAATATAGTTCTTATAATACCTTTATCGTCAATTATAAAGACATTTCTAACTGTTTCTGTATTACTAATATCATTTGCTATCATTCCATATTTTCTTGCTATTTGACCATTTCTATCTGCAATAATTGGAAACGATATTTTAATTCCTGTTCTACAATAAATATCATATACCCATGCTAAATGAGAACTATTACTATCAACACTTAATCCTAATAATTCTGTATTTAAATCTTTAAAATATGTATGTGCTCTTGTAAAAGCTATTATTTCTGTTGTACATACAGGGGTAAAGTCTCCTGGGTGTGAAAACAATACTAGCCATTTTCCTTTATAATCTTCTAATTTAACATTTCCAAACGTTGTTGTTGCTTCAAAATCTGGAGCCTTTTGACCAATTTTTACATTTCCATTCATCATTAATTCATAATCCATAAAAATAAACTCCTTTTCCTGTTTTGTATATAATATGAAGGAGTTTATTTTTGGTTACACATAATGATATTTTAGATTTCTTATTAAAATAGTTTCATTTTTATATTTACAATCACTCTACTGTTTTAGCCTTAAATATCCAAGTTCTTCCCAAACATTATAAGCTAAATTTAATTTAAATACTAATGTTGGTTTTGCTCCAGCTCTATTTTTATCTACTACACAAGCATAATATCTAACATCTGGATCATCGTATTTCTTTAAATCATAGAATTTTGTATCTACTTCTTTTAATGAATATTCATAGTTTCCTAAAGTGTCACGATTAATTTGTTTAATTAAGCATAATGTATCTAAAACTTCTTTTACTGTCCTACTAACTGCTAAATCATTAACATCTAAATTAACTGGCAAAGTATTACTTTCTGATAGTTGTAGTGTTGAACAAATATAAAGATTAAAGTTTTGAGCTAAATTAGAAAGAATTGTAGCTGTTCTTTTTATTTCCTCAGCAATTCCGATATTGGCAGTATCTGTTTTTAAAGTATCATAGAAGATATATTCAATTTGTTCTTTATAATAATAATTCATAATTACTTTTTTTAATTCATCATTTGTATGATCTGTTATATTGATAAAATAAATTGAATTTTTTATTTCTCTATTTGCCCAATCTGTAATAGCAACTGTCTTTTTAAATTCAGTAGATTCTTTCATTAATCGCTTTACAAAGTCTCCCTGTTTTTCATCTTTTTTTCTGACTATAAATCCTTTTTCATCCACTTCTACCTTCTTAGGATCATCTGGTCTAAATTTAAATTCAAGTAATTCTCCTTCTGTCTTACTGATTTCTTGTCCATGAATCTTTTGAATTTCTGAATTGTTTAATATGGTAGTAATAAGACATAGTTTCATTTTTTCTTCTGACATTTCATTTGAAATAATTAAAACTTTCTTTTTGTGGATTAATGCAACATGAGCTGCTAAATCAATAGTAAATCTACTTTTACCCGCATTAGATGGCATAGCAAAAGCCATTGTTTCTCCTTTTCGAATTCCTTTAAATACATTTGTTAAGATTGGAAATGGTAAATTTAATCCATTTCTTAAATTGTTATCTCCCATTTCTAAGAAACTAGTAAGGTTTTCATTTAAAATTGCCCTTTTAAATTTTTCTGTATCATTTACTTGGACAACTGCATTTTCCACTTCTTCAATTGACATTTTATCATATAATATGTAATCCATTATTTCGACTACTTTATCTTGCATATTTTTAATTGGCATTGCTAAATAATTTTTTCTTAAAACAAATAATTTTCTTAAATCAACATATATTTTTTCTATATTATAATTTTGATCCTCAACTCTTGCTTTTAATTCACGTTTGAATTTATAGACTTTCTCAGAATCTTTTGAAAAACTAAATCCATTTTTTGCTATTTCAGGAGTATAAGTTGCTCCTTCTGTAAATAAAACACTTTTATATACATTTAAAATTTCATCATCTTCAAAATAGCAGTCTTCAAATAAAAAATAATATTTTGCAATTAATTGTGGTTCATTTAATAACAATCCCATGTAGACATGTTCTAATTCTATATTACTTAATTTCTTAGGATATATACTTGTTGTTTTATCTTCTTCTTTTATTTTCTTTTTTTCGACAACTTCTATTTTTTTCTTGATTTTATCTAACTTTTCTATCTTTTTTAATGCTTCTATATAATCTTCATTTAATAAATCATTTTTTATTTCTTCTATCATATCCTGATTATCAGAAGTTTTTGATAAATTATTTAATATCTCATAAATTTTTCTTATTTTTTCTTGTTCCATATTTTTCTCCTTATTATTTTTTTAGTGATATTATCTACCACCGTCAGAAAATTCTCAGCTTCCTCCTGATGCCATGCTTTTACTATTTCGTATCAAAATAAAACTAGTAAAGATAAAAAAGTAAATAACAATCTTTTTATGTTTTTCACCTTAATCTTTTTCCTCCCATTTTATCTTCTCTATCATTATATACTTAAGATTTTTTTTTAGCAATAGCTTTTTTCATAAATTTATGTTATGATAGTAAAAAATTAACTAATACAAATTCCATTTTAATGAAAGGAGTTACAAATGGCATTTGACGGAATTGTTACAAAAGCAATTGCTTCTGAGCTGCAACAATTATCAGGAGCTAGAATTGATAAAATTGTTCAACCAAATTCTAATTGTGTTCTATTAGGTTTTTATTTAAAAGGAAATCATTATGCACTTAATTTATGTACTTCTCCAAACAATTACCGAATTCATTTAACAACACATCCCAAACCCAATCCTAAAATAGCACCTAATTTTTGCATGGTTCTTCGTAAACATTTAATGGGTCTACACTTAAAAAATGTAATAACAAATAACTTAGAAAGAATTGTTACTTTTGAATTTGAAGGTTTTGATGATATCGATGATATTCTTACTAAAAAATTAGTTGTTGAACTTATGGGAAAACACTGTAATATCATTCTATTAGATGACAATAATATGATTATTGATAGTTTAAGACATATTTATGATGAAAATAGTACCCATATGGTTATTCCTCATATAAAATATGATTATCCAAAAAGTAAAAAACAAAACTTTTTAGAGTGTACTAATTTTAATGATTTTAACGAAAACATTTTCTTTAATAATTTTAATGATTTACCCCTATGTATCAGCAACACTTATAATGGAATTAGTAAAAATTTTATTAAATCTATTTTAGATTATTTAAAAACTACAAATCTAAAGACAATCTATGAATACTTAAAAGAAATTATAAATAAAACAGATTCTTTTAAACTAACGTTTAAGCTAACAGATAAAGATTATTTTTTAATTCCTAGCTCAAAAAAAGAAGATCCCTTTTCTTTAAATTTTTTATTAGATGACTTTTATGATAAAAAGGAGAAAAGTGAAGAGCTAAAAACATATCGAAACGCAGTATTAAAACTCATCTTATCTACTTTAAAAAAATACGAAAAGAGATTATCTAATATTAATGAAAAATTAAAAACTTGTGAGAATATGGATATTTATCAATTATATGGTGAATTAATTACTGCCAATTTATATCATATTCAAAATAAAAAAATAAATAGCATACAACTTGAAAATTATTATGATAATAATCGTCTTATCACAATTCCTCTAGATGCTAAATATACTCCTCATATAAATGCTAAACGATTTTTTAAAAAATATAATAAACTAAAAAATGCACTAGAGATTGTTACTTTTCAAAAAAAAGAAACACTCGAAGAATTACAATATATTGAAAGTATTGTTTATGAGTTAGAATCTTCCTCTTCAATTGAAGAAGTATCTGCCATATTTGATGAAATTTCCGAACATGTAATTTTCAAAGATAAAACCGATCAACTAAAAAATAAAAAATCCTCTAAAGTAAAAAAGTCAAACTTAACCAAAAATAAAACCGTTAACTTTAATCCTATTAAATATACTATTGATGATTTTACTCTTTTAGTTGGTAGAAACAATAAAGAAAATGATTATCTAACTTTAAAATATGCTAAAAAAACAGATTTATGGTTTCATACAAAAGAAATTCCAGGAAGTCATGCCATTTTGCTTTTAGATTCTCATATTCCAAATAAACATATTTTACTACAATGTGCTCAAATTGTCGCTTATCATAGTAAGGCAAAACTTTCTTCTAATGTAGCTGTTGATGTTTGTGAAGTAAAAGATGTGAAAAAGCCAAAAGGATCAAAACCTGGTATGGTAATTTATCGTAATCAAAAAACTTTTTTCGTTTCTCCTGCAAATCAATAAAAAGACAGGAATCGGATTTTACCGTTTTCTTGTCTTTTTCTTAATTACCAAAAAATTAATAATGTTACTACCGTTGCAAATATAATTTCTGATTTTGTCCACTCTTCTGGTATAAATTTAATTTCTTTACCTTCTTTTTCATTTACAATTGAAACTTCATAAGATTTTACGTCTTCCAATTCAAAATAGAAACTAAATTCTTGTATTGTATTGTTTTGGGTTGTTTCAATTGGAATATATTTGGTTCCAATTACATTATTTCTCTTTGAATAAAAGTCAACCTTTACAAATTTACCAGTTAGATAATCTTCCTGTGAATTTTTTATTATTCCTTTTACTCTACCATTTACTAAAGTTGCTTGTGCTTGAGATATTTCAACTTGTGGTGTTGTATCTTTTCTTGTTATATCTTTATAAGATGAATTTAATCCTACATTAATTAAAAAATTAGAAAATATAAAAAATAGTATGAAACAGATAGCAAATTTCAAAAATGTTTTCATTCTATCCATGATTATTACTCCTTATAATTATTTCCATAACTATTATACAATAATTTTTACTATTTGTAAATAAAAACCCATCTTAATAATTAAGATGGGTTGTGTTTGTGTGATGATTAATTTATTTTTTTAGTTTGTAATATTTACTTTTCTTGATAAAATCAATCCATTCATTATCTTTTTCGTATTGGTATGTAGTATATATGCAATAACATTCTTTTCCACATATTACTTGTAATTGATCTTGAATAGGATTACATCGTATTCTTTTTAAATAAAAATGAATTCCTGGTTTTTTTGCATTACTTAAAATTTCTTTTTCCATATCCGAAAGTAATTTAAAATTCTTTTCCATCTCAGTTCGATCTACTAAGATTTCCACTTTCGTATCATATGAAAATAATTTTTTGTAATATTTTATTTGTTTTTTATGCATTACTAAAAAAATATTACATGCAATAATTGCCATTAGTACTATTATTACCCAAATTCCCATAATGATAATTAATGTTTCTGGCTCAAAAATTTCATATTTTCCGAGTATCATTTCTGTTGTTGGAATTATTAGAGATAATACTATGCAAATCCAAAAAATACAATTTATCTTTTTATCTAGTCTCATATAGTCCTCCTGTTATCACACAAACAACTGCATTTTATGCAATTATATTATAACATATTTCTATAACCTTTTGCAAATTAACCAAATATTTTATATATTAATAAAAATTAAATTTCTATTTGTTTGTTTAAATAAGTGGAATAAATATATTTTCTAGTTACTTTTTTACTAAAAACTTGTTCTAATGCTTGTTGATAAATTTCTAACTGTTTCTTATATTTTTCAACCAACTCATTCTCCTTTCCTTTTTCAATATAATCTGTTTTATAATCAACTAAAATAAGGTTGTCGTTTTGATCGATATAATATAAATCAATAATTCCTTGAACTAAAATCTCCTCTTCTATTTCTTCTTGATAAATTTCTTTAGCAGGAATGTTGATATAGAAAGGTTTTTCTCTTTCTATCTGTTTGGCTTCTTTTAATTCTTTCCAGATGTTTGATTTTGTGAATTTTAAGATTTTTAGAGGATTAATGGCTTTTCCTTCTTTTTTCGTTATTATTTGCTTTTCTACTAAGTTTTGAATTAACTCTTTTATTTTATCTATATCATAATCTATTTTTTCATTTAAGTTTTGTAAGCACAAATGTACTAAACTACCCTTTTGGGTCCCTGTTAGTTTTTCTTCTTTTTCATTTTTTAAAAACTCTGGTTTTGGTAATTCTGTTGTATCGTTTTCTGTTTTTCCTTGCAATTGCATTTGTTTTAATTTTGTAACCGATGTTTTAGTTGGAATTATAGTTGCTATTTTGTATGGATAGGAATAATTTAATATTTTTTGTATTTGTTCTAATTGTTTTTTATTTTTATCTTTTTCTTCTATCAATTTTATTACATCTATTTCTTCTTTTTCAATTTCTGTAAACTTAGAAACCAACTCCTGTTTTGTATATAAATTTAATTTTAAAATGTTTTCTGCCCTATCTTTCTCATAATAATAGACTAGTAAAATCCAATTTAAAAAATTTTTGTAGTTTTTAACTAGAATTGGATTAATTTTATTATTCTTTTTAGGATATCTTTCTACTTCTTGTATCATTTTTTCTGTTTCTTTTTGATAATCCCTTTGAATTCCTGTTATCAATAATTTTTCTTTTGCTCTTGTCAAAGCAACATATAAAATTCTCATTTCTTCTGAAAGAGTTTCCTCTAAGATTTTATTTTTAATAGCTGCTTTACTTAAAGTATCATATTGAATTTGTCTATCATAATCAATGTATTTTACTCCAATTCCCATTTCTTGGTGAAGTAATACATTTTTATTTAGATCTGTTAGATTAAATTGCTTTCCCGTATTTGATAAAAATACAACTGGAAATTCCAATCCCTTACTCTTATGAATACTCATAATACGAATTACATTATCATTTTCTCCAATTAACTTAGCAGCTCCTAAATCACCACTACTTAGTTTTAATTTATCGATAAATTTAATAAAATTATACAAACCTTTAAAATTTGCACTTTCATATTGTTTTGCTTTCTGAAACAACATTTTTAAATTAGCTTGTCTTAATTCTCCATTCGACATTAATCCGAACATAATTATAAAAACCTGTGTCCATATATATTTTCCATATCAATTCATCTAGTGCTAAATATTCTTGTTCTTTTCTCCATTGATCTATATTTTTAAAAAACTGATCAATTTTTCCTTTTAATGTTTCTGTTCCATTTATCATAGTTTTTTGCATACAAGTATAGAAATTATCATAGGAATCCGATAATCGAATTTGAACCAATTCATCATCCGTAAATTTTCCAATAAATGATCTTAATACAGTAACTAATGGAATATCTTGGATTGGATTATCAATTATTTTTAATAATGATATTACTGTTTGTATTTCAATTGAATCTAAATATTCTTGTGAACTGTCTGAAAATACAGGCATTTCTAAATTTAAAATTTCTTGTTCAAAAATAGGAGCTGTACTTGATGTCGATCTAAGTAATATTACAATATCTTTATAGGTAATATCTCTATATGCATTTTTGTTTCTATCCCACACTTGAAATTTATCTTCTATTAATTTTTTTATTCGGTTTGCTACAAATTTTGCTTCTAATTCGATGTCTTCTATTCTTTCTTCTTTCTCTTCAATTGGTACTTCTTCGTTTTCAGTTTTTAAGTTTTTATCTGTTAAATCAATGACATTAATTTCAGTTCTTAAATCTTGCTCTATACTTGGATAATCCGCACCTAAATTTAAATATTCTTCTTTATTGTAGTAAATATCTCCTAATGCATTGCTCATAATATCTTGGAAAATCATATTGGTTACTTGTAATATATTTTCTCTACTTCGAAAGTTTTTAAATAACTGTACTTTTATATTTTCTTTTTGATTCTTTTGTGTTTTATTTTTATAAGTTTTATATTTTTCTAAAAAAAGTTCTGGCATTGCTTGGCGAAATTTATAAATACTTTGTTTAACATCTCCTACCATAAATAAGTTATTACCATTTGATACAGAGTTTAAAATATATTCTTGTACTAAATTACTATCTTGATATTCATCAATGGCTACTTCTAGATATTTTTCCTGATATTTTTTTGCTAATTCAGACGGCTTAATCTTTTCATTTTCTTCTTTCAATAATACACTTAATGCTAGATGTTCAATATCATTAAAATCAACTATATTTTTATCCCTTTTTCTTTTGGTAAATTCTTTATCAAATTCAAATATTATGTCTTTTAGCTTTTTTAATATCTCATACATATCATAAATATCTTGATTTGCTTGTTTCGAATCATAAATTAAAATTTTATCTAATACTTTTGATAATTTCTTTTTTACTTCATCTCGTACTTGTTTTGCTTCTTCTTTTAATTTCGATTCCACCTTTTGCTTTGGCCATGTTACAAATGTTAAGGATTGATTTGTATTATATGCTTTGTCCCAACTATCTAAATCTCTTTTTAATTGTTGTACCCTATCAATATCATTTCGAATCGTTTGCCAAAATTTTTCAAGTTCTGATTCATAAGACAATTGTTTTTCTATAGTTTCTAAAGAAGTAATACAATCTGTTATTTCATCTTCTATCTGCCC
Source organism: uncultured Clostridia bacterium (assembly GCA_947631335.1). Taxonomy (GTDB): domain Bacteria; phylum Bacillota; class Clostridia; order TANB77; family CAG-508; genus CAG-269. Next base: position 45,315 of record CANRKZ010000001.1, on the reverse strand, counting down.
TAATAATTCTTTTCCCCATGGAGTATTTACAAAATCCTTTTCAAGTGTATTTTTTAAATTAAACATTTCTATCTTTTTTGTTAACCATTTTTCTGGAAATGGATTACTTTGAATATAAGAATAAATTTTTAAAATCAAATCTTTTAGAGGAGTATCCTCTCGATAACTTGTATAGGTATTAATTAATTTTGCAAAATCTTCGTTTTCTTCTTCATATTTTTTTTCAAAAATGTCTTCTATAACTTCTTGTTTTAATAGTTCTATTTCAGTTGCATCTGCTATTCTAAAATTAGGAGATAAATTATCGAATTCATAAAAATTATTTCGAACAACTTCCAAACAAAAAGAATCAATGGTACAGATATTTGCTTTATTTAATAAAGTTATTTGTTTTTGTAAATGTTCATTTTCTGGATTTTCTTCTAATTTTTTATCAATAGCATTAAAAATTCTTTCCTTCATTTCAGAAGCAGCAGCGTTAGTAAAGGTCACTATTAGTAATCTATCAATGTCAATTTTATCATTCATTATTTTATGGATAATTCTTTCAACTAAAACCGCTGTTTTACCACTTCCTGCCGCTGCTGCCACTAATACATTCTTATCTTTTTCTTGGATAGCATCTTTTTGTTCCTTCGTCCAATTTACTTTACTCATATTTCTCTCCTTTTTTGCTATTCTATCATTTGTTATTTGTTTTATCAATAGGTATCTTCCTTTTCATTCTTGATTTTTTTCTAATTTGTTTATATAATAATTTTATAATGATATTTTGAAAGGAGATTGTTATGAATAACGAAATAAGTATAGAAAATAAACTCTTTGGCAAAACTTTTTTTTGGATGTTTTTGGGGCTTTTAGGTTCTGCTATCATCGCTTGGTATACCTATTCTTCTGGACTATTTTTAGATATTGTCTTAAAAGGGTATTTTAATATTTTGTTAATTTTAGAATTAGTTACCGTATTATTATTTAGCTTTTTATTTCGAAAGTTTACACCTACAATTGTTGGAATCTTATACTTTTTATATTCCATGTTAAATGGAGTAACTTTATCTGCTATATTCGCAGTTTTTGAGTTGAATTCTATTATCTATTTATTTGTTATATCTGCTTTTGTTTTTGGTGCTTTAGGTTTAATTGGATATAAAACCAATCAAAATTTAACCTCTTGGAGTCCTTATATTACTGTATTTTTAATTGCTGGTATCGTTTTAAGTATCATTAACTTATTAATTTTAAAAAATTCAATAATTGATTTAGCTTTAGATTGGTTTATTCTAGCATTATTTTGTGGCATTACTATTTATGATATTAATAAAATAAAGTTATTACAAAATGAATCTAATATTCATCAAGAAAAAATACATATTTATTGTGCAATGCAATTATATTTAGACTTTATTAATATCTTTTTAAGAATTCTTTCTATTTTTGGAAAAAGAAAAAATTAAATTTTAGAAAAAAATAAATAGAAAGGAAAAATTGATATAATTTTTCCTTTCTTCGCTACAACAAACAAAAATGATTTTTTATTTTAAGTCAAATAAAATGGACTTAAATATTTCTAGATGTGTTGTTTCATCTAATATAATTCTTTCATAAATTCTTCTTAAATAGATATTATTAGTATATTTTAATATTTTTTGATATCTCGAAATTGATTCTTCTTCTAATTCTATATTAATATTTATTATTTCTTTTAATTTAAGAGTAGTATAAGAAACATTTTCTGTCGTCCATAATTTTCCATTTGAATTTTTATAGATTGGTTTTTCTCCTAAATTTACTATTATATTTCCTAATATATTTAGATGATGCATTTCTTCAATTGCTATATCTTTTAATATATGATTAATTTCTTTTTCATTTTGCAAATTGTTATGTTCATATATGTATTGGGTAATAGCTGTTAGTTCTCCCTTTTTTCCACCTAAACTGTCATAAATTAAATTACAATATCTTTTATTGGGATATAATTTAGGTATTATTGGATAAGGAATTTTTTTGTTTTTTTCAAGCATGCATCTTAACTCTTCATATTTTGTCATAACTAAACACCTCTATATATTTTATGAATATTTCGAAAATCTTGTTACTAAAATTTACATATACTTCTCATTTTAGTAATTTACATAATTTGATTTTTTTCTTTTTTTTTGCTATAATAAATATATGCCATTGCAAAATATCCAAAATGGTAAATAACTTATTGGAGGCTTAAAATGAAACTGAAAAAATTAATTTCAGTTGCTGGGATTAACTTTGAAAGGTTTCCCCGGATGTCTGAGATAGACATCGAATTACTGGACAGTAAAGATAACGAATTAAAGGAATTAAAATTTTCTATAAGCATTTTTATTGAAAATCCAAATGCTAATAATGACTTTTTTAAATTCCTGTATCAGCAAGAACGCTCTCCTGTTTTTTTACCCCAAAAAATTACTGGAAGATTAACAGCAGATGCTTTGTGTCTTCACTGGCCTAGCAATGGTTTACCTGCGTATTTTAAAAGACACGCGTAAACAGCAAAAGACGATATACTATAAAAAGTATATCGTCTTTATTTTATTTTGCATAATCTACTACTCTAGTTTCCCTTATAATGTTTACTTTAATTTGTCCAGGATAATCCATTTCACTTTCTACTTTTTTTGCTACATCTCTTGCCAATATTGTCATTTGGTCATCTGATATCTTTTCTGGTTTTACTACAATTCTAACTTCACGACCAGCTTGAATAGCAAAAGACTTCTCAACTCCATCAAAAGAATCTGCTATCTCTTCTAGATTTTGTAATCTTTTAATATAAGCTTCTAGTGTTTCCCTTCTTGCACCTGGTCTTGAAGCAGATATCGCATCGGCTGCTTGCACTAATACAGCTTCTAAACTTGATGGTTCAACATCCCCATGATGAGCTTCTACTGCATTAATTACAAGTGCATTTTCTTTATACTTTTTCAAAACCTCTACTCCTATTTCGACATGGGTTCCTTCCATATCATGATCAAGCGCTTTTCCGATATCGTGTAAAAGACCTGCTCGTCTAGCAAGTTTTGGATTTAATCCTAATTCTTCTGCCATAATTCTTGCTAAGTTAGAAACTTCGATTGAATGGTTTAATACATTTTGCCCATAACTTGTCCTATATTTTAGTTTTCCAATTAGTTTTACTAAATCTGGATGAAGTCCAATAACTCCCGTTTCAAGAACTGCTCTTTCTCCTTCTTCTTTTATGGTATTTTCAACTTCTTCCTTTGCCTTTTCTACCATTTCTTCTATTTTAGCTGGATGAATTCTTCCATCATCAATTAATTTTTCTAGAGCAATTTTAGCAACTTCTCTTCTTAATGGATCAAAACCAGATAATACGACTGCCTCTGGAGTATCATCAATAATCAAATCAATTCCTGTTAAAGTCTCTAGTGCTTTTATATTTCTACCTTCTCTACCAATAATTCTTCCTTTCATTTCATCGTTTGGAAGTGCTACAATTGATACAGTGGTTTCTTGAGAATGATCTGCGGCACATTTTTGTACTGCATAACATAACATTTCTTTTGCATTCTTTGTAATGGTTTCTTTTGCTTTTTGGTCTTGCTCTCGAATTAGAGCAGCCTTTTCAGCTGTTAATTCTTTTTCCATTTCTGTTAAAAGTTTTTGTTTTGCCTCTTCCTTTGATAATACTGCAATTTTTTGAAGTTCTACCATTTCTTGTTCATGTAATTTTTCAAGTTCCTCTTTTTGTTTCTCGATATTTTGTAATTCTTTATCCAATTCTCTTTCTCTTTTTTCGAAATTTTCTGAACGTCTTTCTAGATTTTCTTCTTTTTGAATTAACCTTGTTTCTTGTTTTTGTACTTCGCCTCTTCTTTCTTTAATCTCTTGGTCTAATTCTTTACGACTAGCCATAATTTCTTCTTTTGCCTTAAAAATTTCTTCCTTCTTTAGATTTTCGGCTTCTTTTTTTGCTAAATCTAATACTCTTTTTGCCTCATTTTCTGCACCTTGAATTTTAGATTCTGCAACTTTCTTTCTATATGCCATTCCAATTGGTATACCAATTGAAAGCGAGATTAAGACAGCGGCGATTGTGATTACAATATTCATAATCTACACCTCTTTCTTATTTTATTTTCAATGTTCGAATAAAATATATATTATTTGTTATAATATTTTTAATATATTTTTTCCTACTATTATATTTTAACTTTATTATCGTAAACTGTCAAGTAGTTTTAATTAAAAAGGTTATGTCTATCTATTATCTTCAACAAGTTGACATATATTAAATTGTCTAATTATTTTCTACCTCTATCATTTTTCCATCAGAAATCATTGTTATAGTTCCATTTTCATCGGTTCTGTATATTTGTGCACCTACTTTGATTAATCTATCTAACACTTTTTGTTTTGGAAGTCCATAATGATTTCCTTTTCCTACCATTATTACTGCATATTCAGGTTTTATTTGTTTTAAAAAATCTTCTGAACTACTCGTATTTGAACCATGATGTCCAACTTTTAATACAGTAGTTTTTGGCCAGTTAATTGTTTTTTCATTTTCTGATTCGCTGTCACCCATAAATAAGAAACTATTTTCTCCAAATTCCAATCTTATTACTAGAGAAGCTAAATTTAAATTATCTTTATCTAATATACTATCTGTCATAATTTCGCAATTTGCATCTCCTATTTTAAAGGTATCTCCTTTTTTAGGTGCTGTCACTGTTAATCCTTTATTTTGTATGGCATCTAATACATCTTCAAATGTTTTTGTATTTGTTTGAATTTTAGGCATATAAACACGATCAATTTCTAAATCGCTCTTAACAACATCATCTAAACCTCCTATATGATCTGCATGTGGGTGAGTTCCGATTAAATAATTTATCTTTGTTATTCCCTTATCTTTTATAAAATTTACTATATCTTTTCCATTTTCATCATTTCCTGCGTCAATTAACATAGTTTCATTTTTATTACTTATTAATATACTATCTGCTTGCCCAACATCTATAAAATAGACTTGTAATTTATCTGTATATCCATTGCTAGATATTTTACTTCCTTGTGATTTCTTGTTTATATTAAAATATAATTCTCCACCAAATAATGCTGTTATAACTATAATTATAAAACTTATGAATGTTAGGATAAGCTCTTTATTTTTTTTATTAATTTTTTTTCTTTTATTCATTTGTATTTATTCTCCTTTTAATTCCATAAATCATTCATTTTATCTTCAATTCGTTTTTTTACACTTTTTGTTTCCAGTTGATCCATAAAAAATTTACCATTTATTTTTTTTATAATATCTCCTGATTTTATATTATCTGGTAATTCCTCTTTCTTTATATCATATAATTTACCTGTGCTTCTATCTTCTAAAATAGCTATGTCTTCTTCTATTCTATCAACTGTAAAATTTTCTATGGCATCTAGCTTTTGTGCTAAATCGGCTTCACTTTGAGATATATTGTTATTCTCTATTTTGATTGTATCTTCCTCCTTGCTAATTTTATTTTCTATCTTTCTATTATTGATTAATTTTTCAATATTTTCAAAAAGATTCAAATTTATTCTCCTTTCTATCTTTATAACTTTATACTATCTAATTTAATAACATATTTCTATTTTTTTTGCAATTACTAAATTAAAACAACTTCCAAAAGTTATCCCTTTTTCTCTTTTAATTATTTACTTTCAATTAAAATAATATTTTCTACTTTTATTCAAATTTATTTAGACATTTTTTCATAAAAATAAACCCTCCTTATTAAACTCTTGTCTGTCTAATAATTTGGATTTATTTAATTCTAAGATTGTTTTCTTTTTATAAAGCTTATTTTACAACTTTAACTTGAATTTTTAAACTTTCTCCATTTATATTCGTATCAACATAAGAAATCTTGTTATCATTATATAAAACATTTACTGCTAAGGTATCATGTTTAATTAACTCTTCATGTTTTTTAATAACTTCCTCTAACATTTTATTTCCTGATACATATAAATTTATATTATCTAAAACTTCAAATTCATTATCTTTTCTCATATTTTGTACTTTAGATAATATTTCACGTAAATATCCTTCTTCTTTTAATTCTGGTGTAATATGTGTATCTAATACAACCCCTATTTCTCCTTCTCCACTAAATGCATATCCCTCTTTACCTTGCATTGTAATTAAAAGATTATCTGAATTTAGTTCTATTTGGGTATTATCTATTTGTATATATTCTACCCCACCATTTTTTACTGTATTTGCTAAATCCATTTGATTTTTACTTAAAATTTCTTCTTTTATCTTAGGTATTAATCTTCCATATTGTTTTCCAAGTACTGGTAAATTTGGTTTAATTTCAAAATTTACATATTGAGACATTTCAGCTCCTAGCTGAACTTCCTTTACATTTAACTCTTCTTTGATAATATTCTCATAATATTTTGGAAGTATATCGATTGAAATTAGCATTTTAGAAAGTGGTTGTCTATTTTTTATATTAGAAGAATTTCTGCTACTACGACCTAGTTTTACAATTTTATAAGCTAAGTCCATTTCCTCTTCTAAAGTTTTATCAATTGCAGTCTCTTCTGTTTCTGGCCATAAACATAAATGTACACTTTCAGGTTGGGTTTTATCTAAACCTACAACTAAATTTTGATAAATTTCATCTGTCATAAATGGTACAAACGGTGCAGCAATTTTAACTAAGGTTGTTAGCACTTGATATAATGTAACATAAGCCCCAATTTTTTCATCTGTTAATTCAGTAGACCAAAATCTTTCTCTATTTCTACGTACATACCAATTAGATAACTCATCTGTAAAATTCTCTATTAATAATGCTGCACTTGTTATATTATACTCTTCTAACTTTCTATCTACTTCTTTTACTAATGTATTTAGTTTTGATATAATCCATTTATCCATAATATTGTTTGACTTAAAATCTTTATATAATAATGGATTAAATTGATCAATTTCTGCATATAAAACATAGAAAGAATATACATTCCATAAAGTACTTAAAAATCCTCTTTGTGTTTCTTGCACATTGTTTAATCCAAGTCTTGTTGGAAGCCATGGTGCTGATACTGTATAAAAATGCCATCTTGTTGCATCTGCTCCTACTTGTTCTAATAAAAGCATTGGATCTACACCATTTCCTTTAGATTTAGACATTTTTTGTCCCTTTTCATCTAGCACATGTCCTAAGACAATACAATTTTCGTATGGTGTTTTATCAAATATACAAGTTGATATAGCAAGTAATGTATAGAACCATCCTCTTGTTTGATCAACTGCTTCTGAGATGAATTGTGCTGGAAAATGCTTTTCAAATTCTTCCTTGTTTTCAAATGGATAATGCCATTGTGCAAAAGGCATGGATCCTGAATCGAACCAAACATCAATTACTTCTTTAAATCTTGTCATTTTTTTACCGCATTTTGGACATTTTAAATGAACTTCATCTATATAAGGTTTATGTAGTTCAACATCTTCAGGACAGTCTATTGCTTTTTCTTTTAATTCTGTTATACTTCCGATACATTCTTGATGTCCACATTCACAAGACCAAATTGGAAGTGGTGTTCCCCAGTATCTATCTCTTGAAATTCCCCAATCTATTACATTTTCTAAAAATTTTCCAAATCTTCCTGTTTTTATTGTTTCTGGATACCAATTTATTTCATTATTGTTAGCAATTAAGTTATCTCTTAGCTTAGTCATCGCAACAAACCAACTCTCTTTTGGATAATAAAGAAGTGGTGTATCGCATCTCCAACAATGTGGATAGGAATGTAAGTGTTTTTCTTTGCTAAATAGTTTATTTTCGCTTGCTAACCATTTACAAATATCTTCATTACAATCTCTTACAAATCTTCCTGCCCATGGTTTAACTTCATCTACAAATTTTCCTGTTTTATCTACTAAGTTTATAAATGTAATACCATTTTGTTTTGAAACAAAACTATCATCTTCACCATAAGCTGGAGCTATATGGACAATACCTGTACCATCTTCTAAGTTTACATAGTCTCCATGAATTACTTCAAAGGCTTTTCCTTCAACCTTACCAAAAGGCATTAACCTTTCATATTTTACTCCCAATAATTCAGTTCCCTTATATGTTTTTAAGACTTCATATTCTTTATTTGCTAATACTTTTTCGATTAAATCTTTTGCTAATATATATGTTTCATATACTGGTTCATCATCTGTTCCTATATTTACTTTTACCTCTGCATATTCATAAGCTTTGTTTACACAAAGTGCTAAGTTCGAAGGTAATGTCCATGGTGTTGTTGTCCATGCTAAAATATATTTATCTTCTCCTAGTACTTTAAATTTGGCAATACAAGTTAAATCTTTTACCTCTTTATAACCTTGTGCAACTTCATGTGAAGAAAGAGCTGTTCCACATCTTGGGCAATATGGCATAACTTTATGGCCTTCATACAAAAGACCTTTTTTCCACATTTGTGAAATTCCCCACCATACAGATTCTATATAACTATTTTCATAAGTTATATATGGATGTTCCATGTCTACCCAATATCCAACCTTATTTGTCATCTCTTCCCACATATGAACATAAGTAAATACACTTTCTTTACACTCTTTTACAAATTTTTCTACTCCATATTTTTCAATTTGTTCTTTTCCAGAAATCCCAAGTTTTTTCTCAATTTCAAGTTCAACAGGAAGACCTTGTGTATCCCATCCTGCTTTTCTATCTACATGATATCCTTTCATTACTTTGTATCTTGGAATAATATCTTTCATAACTCTCGTTTCAATGTGTCCAATATGTGGCTTTCCATTTGCTGTTGGTGGTCCATCATAAAATGTAAAATATTTTTTTCCTTCATTCATAGCAAAATTCTTTTTTATAATATCTTTTTTCTTCCAGTTCTCCGCAATTTTGTGTTCCATTCCAACAAATCCATTTTTTAGTTCTACTTTTTTGTACATAAAAATTCCTCCCTCACATTATATTTAGACGTTTTCCTTTTAGAATTTAAAAAATCTTCCCATCCTAATTTATTAGGACGAAAAGATTTCTCTATTCCGCGGTACCACCTAAGTTAGTAAATCTATATATTTACAATACAATCCACTCTCTTATTTACCTTTAACGCAGGTCTACGACTAACTTACTTCACTTCAGGTTAGTAACAAACTAAGGTGATAATAAATAATTTTTACTTACCAAAATCACACCAATCTTTGGCTCTCTTTAAGATATTATATTATCTATTGCGTCCTTGTTATCGTATTTACATGTATTGTTAGATATTATATCATATTTTTTTTATTTTGCAATACTTTTTCTATTATATTTTTATATTTTATTTATTAATCTATATTATTATTTCAATATTAATAATAGCTTTTTCCAAAATTTAATAAACTGTAATTAATTCATCATTTCCAAAATTATCTTTTTTCCATTTTTCTAAATAATTAATTCTAGAAGATTGCAGATCAATTCTTATTCCATATGCTTTCAATAATTGTTTAAATTCTACATGTTCCATATCATTTACAGTTTGTATTGCATTAATTTTTTTAAATTGTGCATCCATATAGTCTCTTATATCTATAAATTGTTTGTTGATACTTTTTTGCATAGCATCTAATACATCTAAAATCTCATTTTTATCTTTTTTTCTTCCTTCTTCTAAATTGGATACTCTTTTATTCGTTAAATCTAATCTTTCATGTATGGAATCTAATCTTTCATCCATTGAATTTAATATTTTTTCATTTTGTTTCCAACGCCTATTATTTTCTTCCCAGCGTTTATCATTTTCTTCCCAGCGCCTATTGTTTTCTTCCCAACGCCTATTGTTTTCTTCCCAGCATTTATTATTTTCTTCCCAGCGCCTATTGTTTTCTTCCCAGCGTTTATCATTTTTTTCCCAGCGTCTATTATTTTCGGTTCTAAAATCTCTAAGTTCTTGTAATACTGTCATAATCGTAACACTCTCTTCCATATTTTACCTCCTTTCTTTATTATTAATAAGTAAATTTTACCTTTTCACTTATAGTTAATATTTAATCATAAATTCCAGTCAATGTCAATAAAAAAGATAAAAATTTTAATTTTATCTTTTCTATTGTTAGCTAAATTATAATTTCTTCCCTTTATTTTACAAGTCTCATTGTTTCTTTTGCAATCATCAATTCTTCATTTGTAGGAATTACATATACCTTTACTTTAGAATCATTTTGAGAAATAACTTTTTCTTCTCCTCTCATATTATTAGCATCTACATCAATTTGTACTCCCATAAATGTTAACTTTTCACAAATTCCTTTTCTGATATTAATTTGATTTTCACCAATTCCTCCAGTGAAGATAATAAAGTCAACACCTTTCATTGCTACTGCATATTTTGCTATATAACTAGCAATTGAATACTTAAAACTTTCCATAGCAATCTTCGCTCTTTCATTATCTTCATAAGATTCCAATTCTATAACTCTAAAATCTGGGGCTAATCCAGATATCCCAGCAACTCCTGATTTTTTATTTAGAATCTCTTCCATTTCACTTGCTGAAATTTTTTCTTTTTTCATAAGATAGGTTAAAACAGATGGATCTAAATCTCCACTTCTTGTTACCATTGGAATTCCTCCGAAGTGGCGTTAATCCCATACTCGTATCAATTGATTTTCCTCCATCCACTGCACAAATACTAGATCCTTGACCTAAGTGACAAGTTACTATTTTTAAATCTTCTAACTTTTTGTTTTCAATCTCTGCTAATCTTTGTGAAACATACATATGAGAAGTTCCATGTGCTCCATATTTTCTTACTCCATATTTTTTATAATATTCATATGGGATTGGATAAATATATTTTTCTTTTGGCATGGTTTGATGAAAAGTTGTATCAAATACTGCTACCATTGGTTTACCTGGCATAACTTTTTGACAAGCCTCCATTCCTAGAATAGCAGCAGGATTATGTAATGGTGCAAATTCAGAACATTCCTCAATTTGTTTTATTACTTTGTCATCAATAACAGCAGATTCCTTAAATATCTCTCCTCCATGAACTACTCTGTGTCCAATAGCTTCCACTTCATCCAAACTATCAATCACCTTGTATTTTGGATTTGTAAATTGAGCTAAAGTAAATTCAATAGCCTCTTTATGATCATAGGCTGGTTTCTTAATTTCTACTTTTTTTCCTTGTGCTTTATGTGTAATAAAAGCTTCTTCTTCCCCAATTCTTTCATATTTTCCAGAAGCTAGAACCTCCTGTGTTTGCATGTTAATTAACTGATACTTTAGTGATGAACTACCACAATTTAATACTAATATTTTCATTTTAATTTCTTCCTTTCTTTTAAATAAAAACATTTTTAATTTCTTTTTAACTGTTTCAAAGTTTCTCTTGCTATCATTAACTCCTCATTCGTTGGTATTATATAGACTTTTACTTTTGAATTTTCTGCTGATATTTCTGCTTCTTCTCCTCTTATCTTATTTTTTTCATCATCAATTTTAACACCAAAAAATTCCAATTTTTCACAAATGGCTTTTCTAGATAATGGCCCTTTTTCTCCTACTCCAGCTGTAAAGGTTATGACATCTACTCCATTCATTGCAACCATACATTTTGCAATGTAGCTAGCTACTGTATCATGGAATATATCTAAAGATAATTTTGCATGTTGTCCTCCTGCCTCTGCTTCTGCCTCTATATCTCTAAAATCTACAGATACCATTGAAACTCCATAAGCTCCCGATTCTTTATTTAATTTATTCTCAATTTCTTCTGGTGACATTTTTTCTTTTTCCATTAAATAAGTCACAACAGATGGATCTAAATCGCCACTTCTAGTGCCCATAACAATTCCACCGAAGTGGTGTCAATCCCATACTTGTTTCTACAGATTTTCCATTTTCTATTGCGCATACACTGGCTCCCTGTCCTAAATGACAATTAATTATTTTTAAATCTTTTTGATCTTTTTCTAATAACTCTGCTACTCTTTGTGCTACATATTGATGAGAAGTTCCATGAAATCCATATTTTCTAACACCATATTTTTCATAATATTGATATGGAATTGGATAAATATATCTTGTTTTGGGTAGAGTTTGGTGAAAAGCGGTATCGAATACAGCTACCATTTTAACGTTTGGTACTACTTTTCTACAAGCCTTCATGCCTAAGATAGCGGCTGGGTTATGTAATGGTGCTAAATCACTACATTTTTTAATCTCTTCTATTACTTGATCATTAATAATAACCGAATCTGAAAATTTTTCTCCCCCATGAACCACTCTATGACCAATTCCAGCAAGTTCGCTTAAATCTTTCATAACTCCATAATGATCATTTGTAAGTCTATTTAAAACAAATTGTATCGCTTGTTCATGATCTTTTGCTTGATGTTCAAATTTATGTTTTATACCATTTACTTTATGTGTTAAAAAGGAGTTAGGTTGACCAATTCTTTCAAAGTAACCTTTTACTAGCATTTTTTCATTTTCCATATCGATTACCTGATATTTTAGTGATGAACTTCCTGAGTTTAAAACCAAAATTTTCATAAAATAACCTCCTTTGGTTTTTTAAATTTCTTGTGCTTGAACTGCTGTAATTGCTATAACTCCTGCTATATCTTCACTACTGCAACCTCTTGATAAATCATTTACTGGTTTTGCAATTCCCTGGCAAAGTGGTCCATAAGCTTCTGACTTCGCTAATCTTTGCACTAACTTATATCCAATATTTCCTGCATTTAAATCTGGAAATATTAATACATTTGCCTTTCCTTCAATTGGACTGTCAGGTGCTTTTAATTTTGCAACTTCTGGTATAATTGCTGCATCTAGTTGAAGTTCTCCATCTATTAGTAATTCTGGTTCTTTCTCTTTTACTTTTTTAGTTGCACCTATTACTTTTTGTGTTAATTCTGATTTTGCACTTCCATGGGTAGAATAGGAAAGCATTGCTACTTTTGGTTCTTTTCCCACTAGTTGTTTAAAACTTTTGCTAGATGATATAGCGATTTCTGATAATGCTTCTTCATCTGGATTTTCATTTAATCCGCTATCACCAAATATAAAGGTTCCCTTTTCTCCATATTCACAATCAGGAACTGTCATAACAAAAAATGCTGAAACCAATTTAGTATTTGACTTAGTTTTTAATATTTGAAGAGCTGGTCTTAAGGTATCTGCTGTTGAATGAATAGCTCCTGAAACTAATCCATCTGCTTGGCTTGTTTCATCTTTCACCATTAACATTCCAAAGTATACTGGATCTTCTACCAATTGTTTTGCCTTTTCTATTGTCATTCCTTTGTGCTTTCTTAATTCATATAATAAATTAGCATATTCCTCATATTTATTAGAGTTTATTGGTTCTACAATTTTGGCTCCTGTTATATCAATTTTATTTTCTTTTGCTTTTTGTTCTATTTCCTTTTGATTTCCAATTAAAATAATTTTTGCATAACCTTCTTTTAACACTTGCTGCGTTGCTTTTAGTGTTCTAATATCTTGTGCTTCTGGAAGTACAATTGTTTTTATTTCTCTTTTTGCTCTTTTTTTTATTTCTTGTATAAATTTCATTTGCGCCTCCTTATATTTTATAATTATCTACATTATATAGATAAAATAAAAAAAGCACAAGTATTTTTTCGAATCTTATATTTTTATTTATATTTTATAAACAAAAATGAGATTCCAAAAAAGAATCTCATTTCCGGTCAGGGGAATAACAAATCTAACTTATTAAAAGAGTCATTTTTTTAATTTCTTCTTTTAATTGATTATATATAGTTGTTAGCAGTTTTTTTGCAACAGAAAAGGCATAACTATTTATATACAACCCTTTATAGATTTCATAAAATGTTTCTTTATCATTTCGATAACAACATTCAAGTACTGTTTCTACTGCTTTCCAATCAGGATTTTTTAAATTATGAAAGCAGATTTTTTTACTAAAAGGAGCCTCTTTCAACATGCTAACAGAAACGATTTCACCTTTCTTTATTTCAATAAAGAATTCTTTTTTATCTTCCTGAAAATCTTCGAAATAAAATTTCTTGCCTTTTTTGATTTTGTTATTAACGCTCTTTTGCTCCAAGCTTATTCCTCCTTGTGTCTACAAATTTTTATTCTACTTGACCTAATACAATTTGCGTTTAGCAATTGTAATTATATTTTGTCATAATTTTATGTAAAATACAAATTTATAACAATGCTTTTATTTCCTCATCTTGTTGTAATTCATGTGCTATAAAATGATAGGCTTGTTTGTTTTGTTTTACTGCAATTGTAGCAAGTTCTTTATCTTTTCGTAATTCTTCACTTGCATATTTTATAATAATTCCTTTATTTTTGACAGCTTCTTTTACAACTTCTCGATCTTCTCTTAATTCCTTGCTTGCATAATATAATGCCTGTCCATATGTTTTACAACTTTCTAAAATTATCTCTTTATCTGCTTTCAATTCTTCAGAAGCATAGCATACTGTCCAAGGAGCTCTTTTTACTCCTTTTATAATTACTTCTTTATCATTTTTTAATCTTTCACTTGCAAATTCCAATGCCTCTGCATCTTGTTCTAGTGCTGTCATAACTACTTCTTTATCATCTTGTAATTCTTTAGATGCTAGATCTAAAAACTTTCCATTTTCTTTCACTGCTTTTAATATAAATTCTTTGTCTTCTTTATGAGCAATCACTTCTTCTGCCTTCATTTTTATCTCCTTTATTAATATTTTTTCTATTTTTTACTTTAATTTTGCAATTAAGGCTTTAATTTTAATTCCTTGCTTTGAAAACATTTTTTCATGTTCTGTTTCTATGTTTCTTTCAAAAATTGATTCTACATGTAAGTCATATGTTTTATTTACTATTTCAAATCCACTTTCTTCAAAATACAATAAACTAGATTCGAATAATCCATCATCATCTGTCTTAAAATAAATCTCTGCATTTGGTTTTAGGAACTCTTTATATTTCTGTAATTGTCTTGAATGTGTCAATCGTTTCTTTCTATGTTTCCCCCTTGGCCAAGGATTACAAAAATTAATATAAATTCTTTCTACTAAATCTTTTTTATCTAAAATTAGATTAATTCTTTCAATATCAAATCTAGTTATTAATACATTATTGGGTTCCAAATTTGCCTCTTGATAGGATTCTTCTATGTTTCTTTTTGCCAATCCAAGCATAGCATCTACTAAGTCAATTGCTAGATAATTAATATTTGGATTCTCTATTGCCAATTTTGCTATAAACTGACCTTTTCCACATCCTAATTCTAACATAAATGGATTTTTAGGATTTTCAAAATGTTTCTTCCATTTTCCTTTCCATTTTTCTGGATCATTTTCATAAAAACTACTTGCTTCTAATTCAGGTCTTGCCCATTTCTTATATCGAATTCTCATGTTTCCCCCTTATAACGTTAGGATTTTTATTCCTTTATACATGGTTTATTTTATCAAATTTGGTAAATTTGTTCAAGTGTATAATCAACTTAAAAATCATTTTACTTATTTCTTTTTTTATTGTATAATAATTGATAAAATACGGAAAGAAAAGAGGAAAAGATGAAATTAGAATATACAATTAAAGAAAATGATAATTACCAAATTATAAATGAATTATTATTATCACATTTTAACTTTTCAACACGATTGCTTACAAAGCTAATTAAAAATAAAAAAATTTATAAAAATGGAAATATAGCAGATACTCGTGATTCTATTATGTTTAAGGATACTATCGTAGTAGATTTAAGTTCAGAAGAAGATAACTCAAATATTGTTCCGACTCAAATGAATTTAGATATCGTTTATGAAGATGAATGGTTATTAGTTGTTAACAAACCTGCTGGTATTCCTATCCATCCTTCCAGACTACATTATAAAGATTCTTTATCTAATGGTATCCGATACTATTTTGATTCTATTGCTTTAAAGAAAAAAATAAGACCTGTAAATAGGCTTGATTTAAACACTTCTGGTTTGGTTATTTTTGCTAAATGTGAATACATTCAAGAGTCATTTAGTAAACAAATGCGTGATGGAATTTTTCAAAAAGAATATTTATGTATAGTAGAAAATACGCTCAATAAAAAAGAAGATAGTATTTGTCTTTCTATTGCACGAAAAAAAGGAAGTATTATAGAAAGATGTATTGATAAAAATGGACAACTATCTGTGACTCATTATAAAGTACTTCAAGAATTTAAAAATTATAGTTTCTTACAATGTAAGTTAGAGACAGGAAGGACTCATCAAATAAGAGTTCATATGCAAGCAATTAGTCATCCTATTATCGGCGATACCTTATACGGTAACTATTCTAAATTAATTGGTAGACAAGCACTTCATAGTTATAAACTTAATTGTATTCATCCTGTTACAACAAAAAAATTAAATTTTACAGCTAAGTTGCCAAAAGATATGAAAGCTTTATTAAAATAAAGTTTCATATCTTTTCATTTTCGTCCCATTTTATACTGCTACCTTGCTTTATAAGTGTTATAAATGAGTCAATATATCATTTTTATCTCTAACTCCAACAAAACTATTTTTTACTCTACCATTTTCAATTATAATAATCGTTGGAATACTCATTACCTCATATTCCATTGCTAAATCTTGATTTTCATCAACATTAATTTTTCCCACTTTAATTTTATCTGACATTTCTTCTGCAATTTCATCAATAATTGGTGACATCATTCTACATGGGCCACACCAATCTGCATAAAAGTCAAGTAGTACTGTTTTATCTGATTGTAAAACCTCTTTTTCATAATTTTTGTTTGTTATGGTTAAAACACTCATTTTATTTACCTCCCTTTTTTAGATATTGAATTGCTTGTAATCCTGCAATCGTGCCTTCATGTACTGCTTTTGTTATTTGCAAAATTCCTCCCGTACAATCTCCACATGCATACAATCCTTTTATATTTGTTTCCATCTTTTCATTTACTATAATGCTATCTTTATTGGTAAAAGCTCCTATTTTTTTTGCAAATTCTATGCTACCCGCTACTCCTTCTGCAATAAAAATTCCATCTACTTCTAGTTTTTCTCCATCTCTAAATTGAATCTTTTCTACTTTCTTTTCTCCTTGAATTTCTTCAATTTTTCTAGTATCAATTTTTACATTGTCTGCTCTAAATTCTGGCTTTTTTTTACCGTTTGTTAAAATTGTAATATCTTTTACGACAGAAATTAAATCGTTTATTTCAGAAATAGCATAATCACCGTTTCCTAGGACGGCTACACTTTTGTTTCGATAGAAAAAACCATCACATACGGCACAATAGCTAACACCTTTTCCCTCAAAATTTTCAATTCCTTTTATTTTAGGTTTATTTTTCTTGTTTCCTGTTGCTAAAATTACTGCTTTTGTTTGATATTGGGTATCAATGGTTTTTAGGATAAATTTATCTTCTACTCTTTCTATTTTTATAACTTCTTCTTTTCTTACTTCAATTCCTAAATTTTTTGCTTGCTTGATTCCAGTTTGATATAATTCTTTCCCAGTTATTCCTTTTTCAAATCCATAATAATTTTCTATTTTATTTGTCTTTTCTAAACTTGATTCTTCTTCGTATAATATAAGTGTTTCTAAATTTCCTCTTTTTGTATATAAACTAGCAGATACTCCGGGCAGGTCCTGCTCCTATTATAATAACATCATATAGCAAAATTAACCCTCCTTATTTTCTTTTTCCCAGTCTAAAAGGCACTTCTTTATCTCTAACCCTAATGCATAGCCTACTAAATTCCCATTACTACCAATAACTCTATGACAAGGAATAATAATTGGAATATTATTTCTATGACTTGCCATTCCTACCGCTCTTACTGCCTTTGGATTTCCAATTTTTTCGGCAATTTGTTTATAACTTCTTGTTTCTCCATAAGGGATTTCTTTTAATACTTTCCATACTTTTTTCATAAATTCAGTTCCATTTTGTTTTAATGGCAAATCAAAAATCTTTCTTTTTCCTAAAAAATACTCTTCTAATTGTTTTTTTGCTTTGTTTAATAAAATCGTATCTTTTTTCATACATTCGTTATCATTTTTTGGATTGATTTGTACTCTTATTATCTGCTGATTTTCTTCAACTATACCTATCTTTCCTATTTTAGTATCGATTATTTTTCTATATTTCATATCACCCTTTTCTCCATTACACAATTATTTAACCATAAAAAAATAGGTTTTGCAACTTTTTTGCAAAACCTATTTTTAACTTAATAATAATGATATCGATTATTATTTCCACCATAAATTCCTGTTGTAGAAATTGTAATGAATTTAATGGAATAAATGTCACAATAAACTAAACTATCATTTTCAAAAGAACGAAGTAAAATATAACTTGCACCTACATCCTGTAAAATTCCGATTCGATCTACTAAATTATTCGTTCCAATTAAAAATTCTACTCGCATTAATTTTCCAATTTGTTCTCTTAAAAACGCCGGTGTATAAATTGGGTTTGTTAAAATTTCTGGTGAATTTTGATCAATTATATTTTGTCTAGTTTGTCTTCCGTTTACTTCTTCTCTATTCTCTGGCATAAAACTCTCCTTTCTTTTACGTATCTTTATACTTTGGAGTTGGTCGATAGAAGCAATGATCACCAAATCTAGTATGAAATGTTCCTGTACCGTTATTTGGAAAAATACTACTGCAAGTTGGTCTAAAAGGGTTTAAATACCATAAACAATTTCCTATCTCGTTTAATTTGTTTCCTGATAGAGCCCAATCTGCTATGTAATAATGGATATCAGTTGGATTCATATTATAGATATTTTGTGGATTGTATTGATTTCGTAAAGTTTCAGTTGCACAATCGAATTGACCTGGTTGATAAATGATATTTCGTATATTTCCACCTTGTGCTATTCTAAAATATTCTCCTTCTGATACATTAGCTCTATTTACTATAACTGTTGCTACTGCTTTCATTCCGATTATCTCCTTCTCCTCCAGCTTCGCATTGAACGATTCTTGCTATCAGTTCTCTATCTGAATATGCCATTTCTATCACTCCTACTGTTTTAAGTATATGTTTTTATGTGATAAATTGTTACTATTTTATGGATTAATCTACTATTAAAATTCACTTAATTATAAAGATTACTTTTCTAATCAAACTAGAACTTATTATTTTCTATAGAAAAACGGAGATGTAAATCATCTCCGTTTTAAGTATGAATTTAGTAAGTAGGTTTAATCAGACAGTGTTTCTGTTTTCTTCTTCAATAACATCATCCAATAACGCTATTACTTCTTTTGGCATGTTATTTTTACACAAATAAATTCCTGACATATTTTTAATTTTAAAGTAAATATGAAAAATATCAGCATATTCAAAGTCTTGAGCTGTAAATTCATATAGCGTACCTTCAGTTATCATAAAAGCCTTAAAATTATCCTTTGTCAACTTAAGATTTTTAAAAACTCCAAGCGGTACTGTCCCTCTTTCTGTAATCTGATAATAGCCCTGTATTTTTTCTTGTTGTTTGTGTGTAAGAACCCTTTTTATCATTTAGTCATTCCCTCCTTATGAAATTATTCATTTCTTACTAAATTCATTTTTAGTCCACACATCTTACTACCTTTTTAGTATATCATTTCAATTAACATAAGTCAATAATTTCAATTTCTATTTATATTTGCTATTCCTTATAATTGAATTATTTTCTCCCAAGTTAAATATTTTTTACCAAAATGTCCATAATTTGTTGTTTTAGTATAAATTGGTTTTCTTAAATCCAAATAATTTATAATCCCTCTTGGTGTTAAATCAAATCTATTTTCTACCTTTTTTACAATTTCCTCTTCTGGAATGGTATTAGTTCCAAAGGTATCTACATAAATGGAAACTGGTTTTGCCACTCCAATTGCATAAGAAATTTGAATTTCACATTTTTTGGCATATCCATTTGCTACTATATTTTTTGCAAGAAATCTTGCCATATAAGCAGCTGATCTATCTACTTTAGTTGCATCCTTTCCTGAAAAAGCTCCTCCACCATGTCTTGCATATCCTCCGTAAGTATCTACTATAATTTTTCTTCCTGTTAATCCACTATCTCCTAAAGGTCCTCCTATTACGAATCTTCCAGTTGGATTAATAAAATATTTCGTTTCTTCATCCAATAATTTTTGTGGTACTACTTCTTCTATTACTTTTTCTTTGATATCTTCTTTTAAAGTTTCTAGATCAACTCTTTCTTGGTGTTGAGTGGATATAACAATTGTATCGATTCGAATCGGCTTGTCCTCTTCATATTCAACAGTAACTTGCACTTTCCCATCTGGTCTCAAATAATCTATTATGCCATTTTTTCTTACTTCTGATAATTTTTTTGCTAATTTGTGTGCTAATGAAATTGGTAATGGCATTAACTCTTTTGTTTCATCACATGCAAATCCAAACATGATTCCTTGGTCTCCTGCTCCTTCAGAATCTAGTTTTTCTCCTTCTTTACTTTCTAATGATTTATTTACTCCTAAAGCAATATCTGGCGATTGTTTTGATAAACTAATCGTAATCTTACAAGTTTTATAATCCATATCTAAGTTGCTATTGTCATATCCTATTTCTTGAATTGCTTTTCTTACTACTTTTTCTATGTCCACTTCTGCTATCGATGTAATTTCTCCTGTTATAAAGATTTCTCCTTTTCCTGCTACTGTCTCACATGCTACTCTTGCATTTTGATCTTTTGCTAAATAACTATCTAGAATACTATCTGATATATAATCACATAGTTTATCTGGATGTCCTTCTGTTACACTTTCTGATGTGAATAATTTTCTCATTTTAGTTCATTCCTTTCTTCTTTTCGTTTTCCTATATGTATCAAAAAACCTTTGCACCATTAAGCACAAAGGTTTATCATTTTGATTTTTAGAATCATCATCCAAAGCACTTAAAATTACTTTGTCGGTATTAGCACCTAACTAAAATAGGTTGCTGTGGAGTCATAAAGCCGATTCTCTCGTCCACTCTTGATAACATATATTTTGTTTATATTATAATAGTTTGTCTTTCTTATGTCAATACATTTTGCTTATTTTTAACTTTCTATTTTTCCTCCGCCTAATACAATATCTCCCCTATAAAATACTGCTGATTGTCCTGGAGTTATTGCTCTTTGAGGCTCAAAAAAATCTACTTTTATTTTATTTTCATCTTGTTTTATTTTTGCTTTTGCTACTTTTGAAGAATATCTAGTTTTTACTTCTACTTCTATTTCTCCTTTTATCTCATCTACCAAAAGCAAGTTAAAGTCTGTAACCGTAATTTCTTTTTTGTATAAATCTTCTTCTTTTCCTACTATTACCTCGTTTTTAGCTTGATTAAAGCCTAAAACAAACAAAGGAACCGAATATGAAATTCCAAGACCTTTTCTTTGTCCAATTGTATAATTGTATAATCCAATATGTTTACCCAATATTTCACCTTTCGTATTTACAATATTTCCTTGCTTTGGTCTTAAATTTGAATTATTTTCTAGAAACTTTTTATAATTACCATCTGGAATAAAACAAATATCTTCACTATCTGGTTTATTTGCTACTTTTAGATTCTTATCCCTTGCCATTTTTCTGATTTCTTCTTTACTTTCAAAATCAGATAATGGAAATAATACATGTTCAATTAATTCTTTGGGAATATTCCATAATACATAGCTTTGGTCTTTTTTACCAGCTTTTGATTTTTTTAGGACCCATCTTTGGTACTTTTTACTATACTCTGTCTTAGCATAGTGACCAGTTGCTATATAATAGCATCCTAATTCCTTTGCTTTTTCCCACATATAACCAAACTTCATATATTTATTACATTCAATGCAAGGATTTGGTGTTTTACAATTTGCATAACAATCTATAAAATCTTCTATCACATATTGTTTAAATTCATCTTTACAATTATATGTAAAATGGGGTATCCCTATTTGGTTACATACACTTTTTGCATCTAAATATGTATTTATATTACAACAGCTACTTCCCACAAATAATTCTAGTGTTGATCCAATTACTTCATATCCTTGTTCTTTTAAGAGTAAAGCTGAGACACTACTATCAACGCCTCCACTCATTCCTAATAATACTTTTTTGTTTCTCATTTTATTTTCCTCTCACTATGTATTTTTGTGCACATTTTCTTATATCTTCAATTTTATTTTTTGTATCTTCATTTTTATATTCAATTCTATCTATCATAATATTTATATAATCTTTATCTTTTACATATTCTATCGATATTTTGAAATTTAAATCAAATATAAAAGCAATTACACATATCCAATAATCTATAAACGTCTTTCTATCTTCGATTTTTATGCATTCACATTTCAAAAAACTTTTATATACTTTATCACTTATAGTTTCATATTCTATATTTTCATTGTATACTTCTGGAAAAATGTTTTTTAATTTTTCATATTGTTTGACTCTAAAATTATCTAGTTTATCCGCATCTCTTATAATTTTACAATGTAATAATTCTATATCTGTTAATCCTTCTTCGATTTTATATTTATTATGGTTGTATACTGCCTTTTTAATTATTTCATCATATTCATTATCCTCTATAAATTCCCTAATCAAATTTTTATCAAATAATACTTTTACTCCAAATTCTGCATGTTCTAAATTGCTTTCATCAAAGCTTTCAAAGTTTTTTATTTGTTCAAATCTTCCTATATCATGTAATAAAGCTATGAGTTTTGCAAGTTCTATATTTTCCTCGTCAAGTCCTAGACCTTTTGCAATATATTTGCTCTTTTCTACAACTTCATAAGTATGTCGTATTTTTAATTCTATCATTCCGTTTTTTACATCATATTCTTTTACAAGTTTTTTAAATTGCTTTTCTGCTTTTTCAAAATCTATCATTCCTAAATTCTCCTAAAAATAGATTCGTCATCAAAAAATATATATATTTATTTTTTATTTAATATATCTTCCATTGTATGCCATGCTAGAAGAGCACATTTTACCCTTGCTGGCATATTCGATACATTTTTGAAAGCGATGGCATCTTCTAATTTCTTTAAATCTTCTTCGTTTTTTGTTTCTCTTTTTATCATTTCTATAAATGTTTTTATTATTTCTTTTGCTTCTTCTATTGTTTTTCCTTTTAGAGTATCGATCATTATTGAAGTTGATGCTTGTGAAATTGCGCATCCATGTCCTAAAAATGCCATATCTCCTATCACATTTCCATCTAATTTTAATTCTAATGTAATTTCATCACCACAATTAGGATTGTGTCCTTTTTCTTCATAATCTGCCTTTTCTAATTTCTTTTTATTATAGGAATTCATGCTATGTTCCATAATTAATTCATTATATACATCTGTTAAATCATTCATTGTTTTTTCCTCTCTTTTTTTAGTATTTAATGTATTTTTTAAACATTTGGTAAGCTTTATTTATCCCCGAAATCAGCCTATCTACATCTTCTTTTGTATTATAGAAATAAAAACTCGCCCTACAAGTAGAGTCTATTCCTAAAAATCTCATAAGTGGTTGTGCGCAATGATTTCCGAGAACGTATATATATTCCTTCTGAATCTAAAATACTTGCTACATCGTGAGGATGAATTCCTTTAATATTAAAAGATATAACTGAAGAGTGATTTTCTTTGTTTGGTGTCATATATAAGGTTAAGTAATCCAATTTGGATAATTCTTCTTTTGCATAAGAGGTTAATTGTGTTTCTATTTCTTGTATTTTATTATATCCTATATTCTCTATATAATCGATAGCAGCTCCTAAACCAATTACTCCTTCTACATTTTGCGTTCCTGCTTCAAACTTATTAGGAAGTGGAGCAAATGTAGCATCTTGCTCGTAAACATATTCAATCATGTCTCCACCCATTAAAAACGGAGACATTTTATTTAATAACTTTTTCTTTCCATATAATACTCCTACGCCAAGTGGTGCAAGCATTTTGTGTCCTGAAAAAACTAAAAAATCCACATCTAAATCTTGCACATCTATTTTCCTATGTGGAATACTTTGTGAAGCATCTACTATAACAATAGCTCCTTTTTTGTGAGCATATTTTATAATTTTCTTTATATTATTTATTGTTCCTAAGACATTAGAAATATGTGTAATTCCCACTATTTTTGTTTGATCTGTAATTTTACTTTCAATTTCTTCATCTGATATTTCATAATTTTCATTTATGTACATATAATTTAGCTTACTTTTTGTTTTTTTGGTCACTTTTTGCCATGGTACTAAATTAGAATGATGTTCCATAATCGAAAGAACAATTTCATCATCTTTCTTAAGATTGTCCATTCCATAAGAATAAGCAATTAAATTTAAACTTTCTGTTGCATTTTTTGAAAATATAATTTCTTGATCTTGTTTAGCATTTATAAATTTTGCTATTTTAGTTCTAGTGTTCTCATATAGTTCAGTTGCGTCTATGCTTAAAGAATATGCTCCTCTATGCGGATTGGCATTATATTTTTCATAAAATTCTTCTACTGCTTTTATGACTTGAACAGGTTTTTGCGTTGTAGCACCACTATCTAGATATGTTATTTTTCTATTTTCCAATATTGGAAAATCTTTTTTTATTTGTTCCATATTCATTCTGTTTCCTTTCTCTAGTTTAAAGGTTTTCTAATTTTTATAATTAATCTAATCTTTTATCAATTTCATTTAGTATTTGCTCTTTTAGCTCTTCATCTTTTATACTTTCCAGTATTTTGTTAAATCTTGCTCTAACCATTAATTTCATAGCTTCTCTTAATTCAAATCCTCTACTCATAATATAAAACAGCTCTTTTTCTCCTATTTTTCCTGCAGAGCTACTGTGATTTCCTTCTACTTCTTCTTCTGAACATAAAAGCATTGGTAATGCAATCGATTTAGCAGTATCTGATAACAGCATACAAGCTTCATTTTCATTTCCAGTTGCTTTTTTAGCTCCTTTTTTAAAATCAATCGTTCCTTTAAAGTTCTTTTTAGCTTCATCTTTTAAAGCTCCTTGAATTTCCATATCAATATTAGACTTTTCTCCTTTTAGTTCTGCTATGTAATTTAGATCAAAAAATTGATTTTGTTTTCCTAGATAAATTGTATTTAAGCTATTATCTGAATTGTTTCCTTTTAAATTAGAATAATAATTAGTAATACTATGTTTTCCTCCAAAATCTATAATGGTATAATTTACTCTTGCATTTTTCTCTAATCTATTTTCAATAGCCATAAAATTCTTTGAATTCATATTCATGAAATTTACAATTATGATGTTTAATTTAGAATTTTCTTTTGCCAGTACTCTTATTATCCCATTATGCAAATATTCATCATCATTTTCTGTTTCATATTTAAAAACAATTGTTGAATTTGAATTTTCTTTTAACTCAACTTCAATGTCTTCAAATAAAGTTGTATTTTCTTCATCTAATTTAAAATCTACTTGATTTTTACTTTCTTTTTGATCTTGGACAATAATTTTTAACTTACAATTTGATTTTTCATTAACTAAATTAGTCCAATAATTACCTAGTCCATATGTTAACTCTATCTTTTTAGTATCTGAGCTTATTTCTATCTTCTCTGATTCTTTGATTATATCCACATTATTGAATTCTTCAATTTTTTCTGGTATTTTGATATCTTCAATTTTTATATTATTGATATTAAAATTCCTTGAAGTTCTGACCGGCGTTTCATTTAATTTCAATTTCATAACGTTTCCTTTCTTTGACATTTTTCTACATTTTTATGAGACAAAATTCCTCTGTCCCCGTCTTGTTTCATCCGATTGCTCCTTCTAATTCCAAATTAATTAAGTTATTCATTTCTACAGCATATTCTACTGGTAGTTCTTTTGAAATAGGATAAGCAAATCCTCTTACAATCATTGCTTTGGCATCTTCTTCTGATAATCCTCTGCTCATTAAATAAAATATTGTTTTATCACTAATTTTTCCTATTTTTGCTTCGTGTGAAAATTCAACATCATCTGTTCTTATGTCATTTACTGGAATAGTATCTGAAATAGAAATATCATCTAGCATAAGGGATTCACAAGATACAGAAGATTTAGAATTTTTAGCATTTTCTTCTATTCTTACTAAAGATCGATAGGTGCACTTACCACCATTTTTGGAAATAGATTTCGCATTTACAATACTTGATGTGTTTTTTGCATTATGAATTACTTTAAATCCATTATCTAGATTTTGTCCTTTTCCTGCAAAAGATATTCCTGTGAATTCTGTTTTTGCCCCTTCTCCATTTAAAATACTCATTGGATATAACATAGATATTTTAGATCCAAAAGATCCTGTTACCCAATCAATTTGTGCATTTTTTCCGACAAATTGCTTTTTTAGTATTTAAGTTTAACATATTTTTTGACCAATTTTCTATAGTTGAATATCTTAAATAAGCATTGTCTTTTACATATAATTCTACGCAACCTGCATGTAAGTTAACTTTATTATATTTTGGTGCAGAACATCCTTCTATAAAATGAAGAGATGCTCCTTCATCTACTATAATTAAAGTATGTTCAAATTGTCCTGATTCTGGTGAATTTAGTCTAAAATAAGATTGCAATGGAATATCAACTTTAACACCTTTAGGCACATATACAAAAGAACCTCCTGACCAAACTGCTCCATGTAAAGCAACAAATTTATGATCATATACAGGAACACATTTCATAAAATGTTTTTTTACCAGTTCAGGATATTCTTTTATTGCTGTTTCCATGTCTGTATAAATAACTCCCTGTTTAATTAAATCTTCTTTCATGCTATGATAAACTACTTCTGAATCATATTGTGCCCCAACACCTGCTAAAGATGTTTTTTCCGCTTCTGGTATTCCGAAGTTTATCAAATGTATTTTTAATATCCTCTGGTACCTCTTCCCAAGAACTATTTAATTTTGTTTTGGGTCTTACATAAGTAGCAATTTCATCCATATTAAGTTCTGAAAGATCTGGCCCCCATGTTGGAAGTTCTAATTTATCATATACTTCTAGTGCTTTTAGTCTAAACTCTCTCATCCACTTAGGATCATTTTTTTGTTTTGATATCTCTTCTATAATATCTGCCGTTAATCCTTTTTTTATTTTAAAATCATATTCATCTTTATTTTTTATATCATAGATATTTCTATTTATTTCATCTAACTTTATTTTACCCATTGGTATTTCCTTTCATTATTGATTTTTAATGTAAAAAACAGGTAACTCTTTACTATCAAATTATTCTTAGAAGTACTTCTATTTATATTGTGCATATCCATTTTCTTCAATCTCTTTTGCTAAATTTTGATTTCCTGTTTTTACAATTTTACCGTCTACTAAAACATGTACATAATCTACCTTTAAACTATGTAAAATCTTAGTATTATGCGTAATAATAAGTACTGCATTATTATTATTTTTAAACATTTCAATTCCTTTTGATACCGTCTTTATTGCATCAACATCTAGTCCCGAATCCGTTTCGTCTAAAATAGCAAGCTTTGGATTTAATACAAGCATTTGTAGAATCTCATTCTTCTTTTTCTCTCCACCTGAAAATCCGACATTTAAACTTCTTTCCATATTTTTCGGATTCATATTTAATTCTTCCATATATTTTTTTAATTCATCTTTAAATTCAAATATTTTAACTGGTCTTCCTGTTACCTTATTTTTCGCATATTTTAAGAAATTTGTAACAGAAACTCCTGGTATCTCTTCTGGTAATTGAAAAGACATAAAAATGCCTCGTCTTGCTATCTCGTCCGTTTTCCAATTTGTGATATTTTCTCCATCAAATTCAATACTCCCTCTCACCTTGTGATAAACAGGATTGTTTAAAATAGCATTTGCTGTTGTTGTTTTTCCTGAACCATTTGGTCCCATGATAACATGGATTTCTCCTTTATTGATTTTTAAATAGATTCCTTTTAAGATTTCTTTATCCTCTGCTTTTACATGTAAATCTTTTATTTCTAATAATTGATCACTCATTTTTTATTTTCCTTTCTCTTTTATTATTTTCGATTTGCTGTCCTTCTAACACAACATCTGCATTTTTCTTTATTAATATCATAATCACAATCTAAGCTATTTAAATCTAATACTTTATGAACATATTTTGCCAAATGATTAATCGTATTATCATTAATAGACTGTTTAATCTTTTCTGCTTCTTTTTTGGACTCTTCTTCTTCTAAATTAAGAACTTCTTTTAAAAACAGATAAACAATATCATAAGCCTCTAAGATTTTTTTTGATAAATTTTCTCCTTCTTCTGTCAACTCAATGGTTCCGTATGACTCATAATTAAGAAGTCCACTATCTTTTAAATTGTAAATTGCCTTATTCACACTTGGTTTGCTACAATTCATTTTTTGAGCAATATCGGTAACTCGTATATTTCCTTTTTGTTTTTTTAATAAATACATCGTTTTTAAATATTCTTCTGATGCTTTTGATACCATTTTGATCTCTCCTTTTGTTAACTTCAGCTAACATTTTACTATATATCTTGTTGTTTGTCAAGGTCAACATTAAAAAAGGCTCTAATACAATGATTGCATTATAGCCTTATATATTTTACCTATTCTAATGATTCCGCTTTATTTTCTTTTAATAAATCTCTTATTTCTTTTAATAAAACTATTTGTTCTTCTGCTTTAACTTCTACCTCTTCTACTTCTTCTACTTCTTCTTTTCTTGTTATCTTTTCAAACAATTTAATAAATACAAAAATACAAACAGCAATAATTAAAAAATCAATTATATTTTGAATAAAAATTCCATATTTTATCGTAGCATTTCCTATCGAAATAGTTAAACCAGAAAAATCAATTCCTCCAATAATAATTCCGATTAACGGCATTAAAATGTCACTTACAATTGATGTAACAATTTTTCCAAAAGCAGAACCAATAATAACTCCAACTGCGAGTTCAATGACATTTCCTCTCGCGATAAATTCTTTAAATTCTTTCAACAGCTTATGGTTTCTTTTTACTATTTTTTCTTTTTCTACATTTTTTTCTTCCATTTTTACCACCATTCCTTTATGTTTTATATATCACAAAAAGGGTAATTTGTCTATATTAAAACTATGATTAAAATAGCAAAAATAACTATCTATGCTAGATAGTCATTTTATTTTTTATATTATCTATTTAATAAATAAATCGATAAATTTAAATAAGATGCAAATAATATCCATAATAAATACGGAATTTGAAGAAGCCCTGCTAATTTATTCTTTTTGTAAAATAGAATGATCATAATCATAACTAATACAATCAGTAATAGAATCCAAAAAAAAGAAAATAATCTCCATTTTAAAACAAAGAAAAAAATAGACCAAAGTGCATTAACACCTAATTGTGAATAATAGATAAAATTAATTTTATCATCTGTTAATTGATTGTTTTTTAAAATTCCATAAGAAATCCCCATCAATCCATATAATATCGTCCATATAATTGGAAATACGATACCAGGTGGTGCTAAAAAAGGTTGTTGTAACGAACTATAATCCATAAAGTTAGAAGTTATAAATCCTATTACTCCACCAACTAAAATAGGAAACAAAATCGATTTTAAATAAGTATTTACTGAATTCATTTTTTCACCTCTTTTGATTTTATGATTTATAAAATAAAATATGTGTTTTATTCTTTATTTATATTTTTATTTATATTTTTTATTTTTTTGTAAATACTATTTATAATTAAATTAATTAAAATAAAGGGTAATAAGTTTACCTAGATGGGAGAGTGTAATTATGGAAAATCAAAACTTAAATATCTTAGATGAAGTTAACAAAGGTGCTACTATGGGCATGGATGCTATTTCTTTTGTTTCTGAAAAAGTTTCAGATAGTCAATTTAAAGGTGTTTTAGATACAGAATATGACAAATATAAAAAAATTTCTGAAAGAGTAAATGATTTATATTCTAAGTATAGTGATAAAGAACCTCACGAAACAAATGCAATGAATAAAATGATGACATGGTATGGAATCCAAATGAAAACGATGACAGATGATAGTACTTCTAAACTTTCTGAATTATTAATGCAAGGTACTAATATGGGAATTATAGAAGGTAGACGTTTAATGAATCAAAATACAGATATCGCTCCTGATGTAAAAAATATTTTAAATGACTTTGTTGTTATGCAAGAAGATAGTGTTGAAACATTAAAAAAATATTTATAAATTAAAAAAGATATACTTTCACAAGGAAGCATATCTTTTTAGTTATATATTACCTTATTTTATCTTTCTAATTTTTGCAATAAAAAATCCCTCATATAATTCATTTGGTTTTACACATAAAGTTCCTTTTATCTTACTAGGAAGCATTGGTAAGTGTTCCATTCCTTCAATTTCAATTGGTACTATTTCTATATTGCCATAACTTAATATTTTGTTTATTATTTCTTCATTTTCTTCTTGTAAAATAGAACAAGTTGAATATACCATTTCCTTTCCTTGTTTTAATAAGGTAATTGCTTTTTTTAATAAAGCAGTTTGAGATTCTATTGATTTTTGAATTAATTTAGGTGTAAATACTTCTTCTATTTTTGGATTATTGATATCCAAAGTACCACTTCCACTACATGGCGCATCCAATAAAATTTTATCAAAAGAAAAAAAGTCGTCAATATTTCTTGCATCTGTTGTCATAATGTATACACAAGTTACTCCTTGTTTTTCTATATTATATTTTAAGCGCTCAGCTCGAATTTTGTTCATTTCACAAGCTGTAATACTTGCTTTATTATTTACAAGCGCAGCTATTTGAGTTGTCTTTCCTCCTGGTGCTGCTGCCATATCTAAAATATCTGTTCCTTCTTCTGGTTTTAATACAATGGGAGGTAACATAGAAGATAAACTTTGAAGGTATATACATCCTTTTTTATAACTAACTAAATTTTGTATTTCTTTTTCTCTTACATTTTTTATGATAAAAGCTTCTTTGTTCCAAGGTACTTTTTCATATTTAATTTCTGCTTTTATTAACTCTTTTTCTATATCTTTTACATTACTTTTTAAGGTATTTACACGCAAAGTCACTTTTCTTTTTATTTGATATCCTTCTATAATTTCACTTGTTATTTCTTTCCCATATTGTTTGTCTAATTTTTCTTTTAGAAAATTTAATATCTCTTCTCCCATCTATATACTCCTTTATATTTTTAATAATCAATATCGTTCTTACATATTATACTACTTTTTTAATTAGTTTACAGACCTATTTAATATTTTTTTACATTTTACTTGCACTTTATTTGTTTTATCGATATAATATTTGAAAGATTTAACAAGCATAGGAGAAAATAAATACATGGAACACTGGAGCATTGAAGATTATAAAAATTTCACGAATAATCATAATCGAAAAAGTAAGTATAGAGCCAATAAAGTTTCTATTGATGGTCATACTTTTGATAGTCAAAAAGAAGCAGATTATTATTGTGAATTAAAAATAAAGTTACAAGCAAAAGAAATTAATGGTTTTTGTCTTCAGCCAATTTTTATGTTAGCACCTGGTTTAAAATATAAGCCTGATTTTATCATTTTTCATAAAGATAATTCTACAGAAGTTATTGATGTCAAAGGATTCCGAACCAAAGAATACATTGCTAAGAAAAAAGTTTTTGAAGATAAATTTAATTTAAAAATAACAGAGATATAAAAAGCCAGAGGAAAACTTCCTTTTGGCTTTTTATAAATTCATTGTTTTTATTTCTTCATGTCTTTTAATTTTTTTCGTTGTCGTTTTAATTAATTCTTTATCTGTTAAAATCATATTTTTAATGTATTTATAAGGTGGAAAAGTTTTATTTATTTCTTTGATTTTTTCCCATATGATTTTATGTAATTCTTCTTTTTCTATGTTAGGATATTTTTCTTGTATATATTCTTTGTTATATACTACTTTTACAGAAAGTTTGACGTCATTTTTTTCTTTATCATTTGGCATTCCAAATACCATACATTCTTCTACTTCTTCTAATCGATTGATTAAAATTTCTATTTCTTCTGGAAATACTTTTTTACCATTTTTTAATACAATCATATCTTTTTTTCTACCTGTAATAAAGATAAAACCTTCCTTATCTTGATAACCAAGATCTCCTGTATAAAACCATTCATCTTTTAAAACTTCTTTTGTTGCTTCTTCATTTTCATAATAACCAAGCATTACATTTGGTCCTTTTACTTTCAATTCTCCAATTCCTTTTTCGTCTTTGTTTTCAAATTCGACTTCTACATTTTCCATTGGAAATCCAATAGAACCATATTTTACCTTTTTTACATTTTCAGCTGCTATAACCGGTGCCGTTTCTGTTAATCCATATCCTTGTACAATTTGAATTCCTAATTCTGTAAATCCCTTTGCTACTCGTTTGTCTAAAGGTGCTCCACCTGATATAACAAATCTCATATACCCACCTAATTCATTTAAAACATCTTTAAACAATTTTTTTCTAATATCTATATGAAATATTAGTAGAAAATTACTTAATTTTTTTGCAAAATTAAATAGCTTGGTCTTTCCTTTCTTTTCAATTCCTTGCTCTATTTTTTTATAAATAGCTTCAACTAATAAAGGTACTCCCACAAATACAGATACCTTATATTCTTTTAAATTTTGAGCTACATATCTTAATCCGTCTGGAAATGCTGTTGTTAAACCGCTGGCTAGCATTACAATCATACCTGTTGAGCCAAACACATGATGAAACGGTAAAAAAGCTAAGTTAACATCCGTTGGACGCAAGTCCTCCACCAATAGCATAGCATATACATTGGAAGCTATATTGTTTTGTGATAAAGCTACTGCTTTGGATTTTGATGTTGTTCCTGAAGTAAATAATAAAATATTCATTTTATAGGAATCTATTTTTACATCAATATATTCTTTTTTTCCTTCCTTTAATAATTTTTTTCCATCTTCTTTTAATGTTTCAATATCAAAATAGTTTTCCATTTTTGACATACAAATATATTCTTTTACATTTGTTTGATTTCTTTTTTTAATTTCTTCAATATTAGCAATATATTTTTCATCAAATATCAACATATCTGCTTTACTTCTCTGTAAGCAATTTTCCAATTCCTCTACCTGCATTTCTTTATCTAGGGGAATAGAAACAATTCCTCCTAGTAAATTTGCTAAATGCGCTAATATCCATTCATAACGATTTCTTCCTACAATTGCTATTCTTTTATTTTGGTATCCTAAATCGAATAATTTCGTTCCTAAGTAATTGACTTCTTCTAATAATTTTTTATAAGATATATTTTTATATTCTATTTTTTTATCTTCTTTCTTTTTTAAAATAAAGGCAGTATTATTTCCATATTCTTCTGCGGAATGATAGATAAGTTCTTTTATATTTTCAAATTTAGTTGATTCAAAATATCTTTGTTTTTCCATATTCTTTCTCCTTAATCTAGTATTTAATACTAGATTATCATATATTCAATAACATGTCAACTAGTTGACTAATCCTTCTAAAACTGGTATGATAATAAATAATGAGGTGATTTAATGGAAGAAAAAATATTGGATTGCGAAAAAGAAGTTAAAAATTTTCATCTTCTTAGATGGAATGAAATACCAAATATTGATTTATATATTGACCAAGTTGTTTCATTACTAGACAATTATTTGTCCAATTATATTAAAAGTGATAGTGATAAAGATGATAAAATTGTAACAAAAACCATGATTAATAACTATGTAAAACATAGTGTTATTAACCCTCCTATTAATAAAAAATACAATAAAGAACACATTGCTTATTTGTTCGTTATCTTTATTTTAAAACAGATTTATAGCATAGAAGAAATAAAAAAGCTTATTTCCTTAGCTCTTAAAACTTCTTCGGTTGAACAAGCTTATAATCGTTTTTGCTCTGAACTTGAAAAAGCAATTAAAATG
The DNA here is from genome assembly GCA_947631335.1 of uncultured Clostridia bacterium. Lineage (GTDB taxonomy): Bacteria > Bacillota > Clostridia > TANB77 > CAG-508 > CAG-269. Next base: position 11,307 of record CANRKZ010000001.1, on the reverse strand, counting down.
ACTTTTACAGGTAAAAGTTATATCAATAATGATAGACTTTCACAAGAACAATATCTTCTTAGAAATGTTGTTCAATCTTTTGCTAATAAATTATATGTACAAAAAGTATTTTTAAAAAGTTAAAGATAAAGGCAAGGATATAAATTAATTTCTTGCCTTTATCTAATTTTAATATATTTAATTCTTTTATCCTTCTTTATAAAATGTAATCAAAACGTAATTTTTATTTTATATTTTCCATCCATTTAATTCTTTCTTCATGTAATTTATTTCCCAATGCAATTCCTTCTTGTAAATGATACTTTTGTGCTACTTTTTTAGCATTCACTTCTTCTAAGCATTTCTTTCCTATCCTTGCAAAATTATATTGTTCTTTTTGGATTGTATGATTATTTGCTTTATCACAATTAACTACTATTTGAAGTCCTTCCAGTCCTAAATAGGTTTTGTCTATTCTTTCTACGAATTTAACTTTTTTGGAAGGTTTCATTTTATAGAAAATACCACCTCTCATATGCTCTTTGCAAGCTGTTTTTCCGCATTTTTCCCAACTCTTTGGTAACTTTAAATCCTTTGCTAATTCTGAAACAATTTTAACACCTCTTTCCTCATGTCCATAATGATGTGGATATTCTTCTTTCGGAGTTGTTCCTTTTCCTAAATCATGTACTAAAGTTGCAAATCTAATTTCTAAATTATCTGTTATACTGGTAGATTTATCTACACAAATCATAGTATGATTATAAGCATCGCCTTCTGGATGATATTCTTCTGGTTGTATAGCACCAATTAAATCAAAAATTGGTTTAAAATGAATTTCTAATACTCCTGCTGTTCTTAGTACATTAAAAAATAAAGACGGTTTGTTTGTAGTAAGCGCCTTTTTAAATTCTTCAAATACTCTTTCCTTTGATAAATATTTCAATTCTTCTTTTAACATTCTCATTCTTTTTATTGTTTCTTTTTCTACTTTAAATTCAAGTTCAGAACTAAATCTTGCTACTCGGTAAACTCTTAAAGGATCTTCTACAAAATGTTCACTCGTTGCTCGAATCATTTTATGATTTATATCTTCTATTCCACCAAATGGATCTATCATTTCTCCTGTTAATACATCTTGTGCAATGGAATTAATTGTAATATCTCTTCTTTTTAAATCCTCTTCTATTGTAATTTCTTTTCCTGCTTCTATTTCAAATTTTTTATGCCCCGCTCCTGTCTTTCTTTCTTTTCTTGCTAAAGCAATTTCTTTTCCCTCTATCTCAAATACCTTAAAAAATTTCCCCTTACTATAAGCTTTTGGAAAGAGTTCCTGAAATTCGAAAGCAGTAAGTCCTGTTACACAAAAGTCTTCATCTGCTATTTTTTTACCTAAAATACTATCTCTCACTGCTCCTCCTACCAAATATAATCTTCCGCCTGCTTTTTCAATTTTGGTAGCTATCTCTAATGCTTTCATTTTTCACCTTCCTATAATTTATTTTATCAAAAATTTTGTTTTTTATGAAAAGCGAAGGCTATTGCCCTCGCTTCTAAATATAAAAAGATATTAGATTTTCTATAGCTATCTGTCTATTTTCTCTTTGTTAATTATTTCTTGAAAAGCTTTCCTAATAACCCTTTTGATTTATTTTCTTCTCTTCTATAACTTGGGGTTCTTCTGCTATTTCTAATAATTTTATCAATTTTATCTTCTATGATTACATCTTCATCTTCATCATCATCGTATTCATCTACTTCATCTTCTTCGTATTTAAATATATAAATATCATCTTCGTCATCTTCTTCGTAGTATTGTGCATAGCTATCTTGTCGATATACTTCGTTGTCATAATTATTTTCTTCCTCATATTCCTCTTCATATTCTTCTTGGATGTCATCTTGCTCTTCTTTGTTTTTTTCATGTTGTTGAGTATCTTCTTCCCTTTTGTAGTAGTCATTTTTCTCATATTTTTGATCTTTTATATCTTTTTCTTGTGAGTCTGTTTCCTCTTCAATTTGCTCTATTTTGTATTCTGATAAATCTTTATTGAATTTTTCACTAATTTCTTCTTGGAATACCTTATATATATTTTTGATCCCCTCAATTCTCCAATAATTTGAGTTAATAACAGTTCCCATATTAATTCTTATGTTTGTTACTTCTTTTTCAAAATTCTTTTCTTTTTGTTCGATATCTTTTAAATAGTTTTTATTATATAATTCTTTATAAGCCTTTTTTGTTGATTTTCCAGTTGTTTCTTTCATAATTAATTCGTATAAATTTGCAATTTGGTTCATATCACTGTCAAAATTTTTAATTGCTTCTTCCATTAATTTTCCATGTGCTTTTTCCCCATTAATAGCTGTCATTCTTTCATTATCTAAAAAACCAACTAAATATTCTTTTATTACATTTAAGAAAGTTAGTTTTACACTCACATCTCTTAGTAATTTTTCAATCCTGCTTATTTTTATTGTTTCATAATCTAATTCATTTAAAGTTTTTTTAGATTTATCATAAATACTAATATATAATTCTGCTTCTTTTTGGGCAATATTCATTCTGATTTTAACTACTCTTTCAATTGCTTGGTTATTAAATGGTATTTTTTCATTCTTTCCATTTTTAAGCATAATTGCAGTAATTTCTTTCTGCTTTTCTTCTTTATCTAGATTTATAAACTTTTTTACTTCTTGCATATCTTTTGTAGAAATTTCTTCGAACACTTTGTTAGCATTTTCTATGTTCTTTCTATAATCTGATTCTGCTGTTCTTCTAATTCGTGAATATCTATTTCTTTCCTTCTGTCTTTCAATAAATATAACAAGGGATTTTACATATCTTTCTCGTAATTGACTTAGTTCATTATTGTTTTTTTGGACACTTTCTTCTATTTTATGAAGTTTCTTATCTAATAAATTTGGATTTTCTCCTAAATCGTTAAAAAGTCGATTTCTTTGATTTTCTAATTCTAAATTTGATTCATGTATTTTGGCTTGTTCATTTTGAATTTCTTCAATTTCTGTTGCTATTTCATCAAATTTTCTAATTATCTTTTCTTCTTCCTCTACAATTCCTTGATATTTTTTTAATTCTTCGATAAGCTTTTTATAATTTTCATAATTTGTTCTTAAATTATTTTCTTTATCAAATCCAAAAAGCTTTTCAAAATATCTTTCTAAGACAATAGCACTTCTTTCATACATGATGAAAACCTCCAAAATTTTACTTTTTTCTATTATACATAAAATATAAGAAAAAGTCTAGCTATTTTTCTAGACTTTTTCTCAAAACAAGGATCTTATTTACTAAATTCTCTCTTTTTACTTGTTTTAAATAAATATTACAGTGCTTGAATGAATTCAATAATTTGTTTTGCAACTATCTCTTCTTTCCCATCATAACTATGATTAGCTCCTTCAATATAATCAATATTCTTTTTTTCATTCCCAATTATGTTATTTACGATTGCTACCAATTCATCTGCTTTTTGTAAAATCATTTCTTTTTCATTTCCCCATCGCATAAATAGTGGTTTGTCAATCTTGTTTAAAGTTTTTAATTGAAAATCTCTTCCATATCCTGCAAAGTCAATTTCTTTATTGTCTCTTGCATATCTTAGAAATGTTTTAATGCTAATAGGATGGATAAAAGCTTCCTTTGGCATAAAATCGAGCATTTTCCCTTCTTTTTCTTTTTCTTCTGCCAGTTTTAAATAGCTTTTATAATTTTCTCCTAGATAAACTTCTAGTGTTTTTGGAATATCTACTAAAGATAATAAAATAACTCCTTTAATACAATCTAATAAATCTATTTCTCCTTCTTCTTTTAGTTCTTGATATGTGTATACGATTTTGGTACATCCTAAACTATGCCCTTGTAAAAAAATCTCTTGATAACCTAATTCTTTTAATTTTAAAATAGCTCCTACAATGTCTTCATATCCTTCTAGCACATTTTCATAACTTGTTCCACCTAAAATCTTTTCTTTCTTACCATTAATATCTTTTTGAATATATTTAACTAGCTCACTTCCTCTATTATTAAAACCAAAATAGTCTATATCCTTTTGATTGGCATAACAAGCAATTACCATTTCTCTTTCTTTAAAACAGTTACTACTCATTCCATGCACCGATAAGATAACTTTTTTTGTTTTTTTGCTTCCTTCTTGTAAAAAACCATTTAAATTTACACCATCTGTTGCAATAAAATCGATTTTTTTCATATGTTTACCTCCTATTTTCATTAGATTTTTCTTGATTATAACATTTAGAAAAATAAATGTAAATAAATGAACTCTGAAAATCTCAGTTTCCAAAACATTCTCCTACAATAAAATTACTCAAGGATGTTAATGTAAAAATAAGTGCTATTGATAACCTTTATTTAATAAAATACAAAAAAATCGATGTACTCAATTTTATTTTTGAATACATCGATAATTCTTAAAAATTTTAAAATCACTTTTAACAAAATCAAATTCATGATTTTTACGTGTTTTATTCAGTTGGCTTTACAGAATCTTTTACAGTCCATTCTCCTGATGGGTGAATTAATACTTCGTAATTTTCGTTATTTGTAATATGAAATGTATTATTTTCACTGATAGTTTTTGCTAAGTCACTGACATCTTCTGCATCTGTTCTAATAATAATTGCTGATAAATTATTACTGCTTGGTTCTAAATAAATTGTATTGTTTACAATATTTTTTACTAAATCACTTGCAGTTCCAGTGTAATTATCTAAATAGATTCCTCCATATAAAGTGGTATTTTTTATAGTAATTTTATCAGCTGAACCCATTACTCTTAAAACACCTTCACCTTGTTTATTACCTTCAATTTTCCAAACACCACCATCAATTGTTACATTGTTTCCAATCACAACTTGACTTTTTACAATTGATTCTTCATTACCTTTTATTGTTGTTCCATTTTTTAATTCGTTAATATAATAAGTTCCTTTTCCTAGAGTTACGTTTTCATTCTCCTCAAAAGAAAGAGTTTTATTATTTTTTACATAAGCTCTTACATCCCATTTTTCTACTGGATGAATTAATACTTCATAATTTTCCTGATTTTGGAATGTGAATGTATTATTTTCACTTAATCTTAATGCTAAGTTTCCAACATCTTCAGCATCTGTTCTAATAATAATTGCTCCTAATTCATTATTGGTTGATTCTAAAGCAATTTTATTGTTGGTAATATTTTGCATTAAAGCTTCTGCTGTTCCAGTATAATTGTTGAAATAAATTCCACCTTTTAAATCAGTATCTTTTATTTGTACATTTGCAGCATTAGTTTCTATTCTAATAGCACCTTGTCCCTGTAGTTGTGAATTTGTATCCCAATACTTACCTCCACTGATAACAATATTATCTGCATTATCTTTTATATCAAGAGCAGTACCTGCTGTTGTTTCATTGGTTACATTAACATTCATTAATGTAACATCAGAGCTTGTAATAGTAAGCATACCTTTTATTGTTGCATTTTCTTCACCAACAATAGTTACTTTTCTATTAACTGTTAAATCAGTTGATTCATAAATACCTTTATCTAAATAGATGGTTTCTAACTTTGTATTCTCTAATGCTTTTTTTAGTTCTTCTACATTATGTACTAAATCTTCTTGGATAGCATCTAATTCTGCTTTTGCATCTTTATGTGCTTGTTCTGTTGCTTCAATACTTTCTGCATTATCTATTACATTTATCCATTTTTTTAATACTTCTTCAGCTTTTTCCATACTTTCATCTGAGAAAGATCCATTATTCATTTTATCCATAAATTCTTGAACAAAAGTATTATGAGTATTAGAAATAGCTTCTTTTAATGCTTTTTCTTCTTCTTCTGATTTAACTGTTGCTAATTCTGCTTTTGCATCTGATAATGCTTGTTTTACTGCTTCTACTGTTTCTGATTCTTTAATAGTATCACACCATTTATTTAACATGGCTTCTAATGCTTCAAAATCAAATGTTCCACTATTTGCTTTTTCAATCCATTCTTCTTGCCATTCATTAATTGCATTAGATTTAGCTTCTGCTAAAATTTTTGCATCACTTGGAATACTATCTAATTGTGCTTTAGCATTATCTAAAGCTGTTTGAACGTCTTCTAAAGTAGTAGCTGCATTGATAGCATTTTCTCCTTCAGTAATAGCATTTTCTAAAGTATCAGCATTGTATGAATATTCTTCTGGATTTAAATATCCATTTAATTCATCAATAGCTTTTTGTTTAGCTTTTGTTAATTCATTCCCTACAAGTACAATTTGAAAAGCTTCTAATCTTTTTGCTTGTCCTGTTGTTCCTGCATAAACATTTAAAGTATTGCTATCTGAATCAGAGCTTGCTGTTACCCAGTCTTGCCATCCTATATCTTGGACATGTGCACGATATTTAACTTCATAGCCTTCTAAGCCTGTAACAACAATTTGAAGAGCTTCTAGTCTTTTACATTGTCCTATTGTTCCTATTTGTAGTTGTTCTCCTTTTCCTGCTATTTTCCAGTCTTGCCATCCTATATCTTGAACATGTGCACGTGCTTTTAATTCAACTCCTTCTGGTAGTTGATTTGTAATATCTAGAGCTTCTAATCTTTTTGCTTGTCCTGTTGTTCCTGCATAAAATTCTGGTTGTTCTGAATCTTTTGCTCCAGATTTAATAGAATTCATCCAACCATAATCTTGAACATGTGCACGATATTCTATAGTTGGATTGCTTTCATTACCGCTATTAGCTAATACTGCTGTTTTTGGTAGAAATGCTAAAACTATTGCTAAAATTAAAACGATAGCTAAAGTGCTTTTTTTAAAGAATTTTCTTCCCATTTTTTTCCTTCCTTTCCTTTCTAGATTTATTTTTTTAGAACAACAATTCTTCTTTTTTTATAACATAATTCCCCTTAAAAGTCAATTGCCTATTTTGTGATTTTTAGATTCATTTTTGTACTAAAAATATAAAAAATAAGCTTATTTTTAAATATGTTTTCGAATAAATTATCCTTGCATTAGCTTTATTATAAGGTTTATATCATTTTGCCATAATTTGTCTTAAAAGACAAAATTTTACTATATGAATAAATTAACTGGTAAATTTTTCAAATATTTTATTTTTATTAAACATTATTTGTTTATATTTTCATTGTTAATCTGAACAGTGATGGCAAATAATTAAAAATACAAAATTTTTTAAAGAAAAATTTGCGATAAACTTTAAAATAAAGTAATTAAAATTATTTCGAAAAAAACTTATGACTTTTAAATCAAAAAAAATATCCTTAAAGATAAGAAAAGGAAGAAAAATGTTATGAATAAATAATTTCTAAAACTAAAAAATCCGAACAATAAGATTTCGAAAAATTAGCAAAAAAATAAATAGAGTAAATCTGTAAGCCGGGTTCTGTCTTTTAAAATAGTCATTTATCTAGGGCAATTATTGCTAATTGCCTCAAGCCACGCAATTTAAGAAGGCGCCGAGCAGGCTTAATCTTCTTTTTTAGGTGTTGCTCCAGATGGGGTTTACACATGCCCCTTATGTCACCATAAGGGCGGTGAGCTCTTACCTCGCCTTTTCATCCTTACCACATTATGTGGCGGTTATTTTCTGTTGCACTTTCCTTAAGGTCACCCTCACTAGACGTTATCTAGCATCTTTGCTCTATGGAGCCCGGACTTTCCTCTCGTAGTTCCTTTCGGAATTTACCAGCGACTATTCAATTTACTCTGTTTTTTATTATAACACAAAATTATTTAAAAATCTATGTTTTTCTTTTATTTTATTGTAGGTTAAATATTATTTTATTAGCTATTTTGTGCACATAAATTTCTTCTAATTTCTTTTAATTGTACAACTCCTTCACTTTGCTCTTTGATAATGTTTTCTGCCACTTTTTTTAATCTAGGATCAATATTATATTGTAATAGATTTTCACACATAGATACAGCACCTTCATGATGAGGTATCATTTCATTTGTAAAATTTAAATTGATATTTAGACATCTAGGACTATTCTTCATTTGCCAAATCATATTTTGAACAATTTGTCGATACCTTTTTATATATTTGTCTACCTTGGTTGGTGAGCTACCAAAACCAGATGTTGTTTTAGCAATTTCTCTCATTTGTTCAATTCCTTTCGTTTGCATTTTTATGATATTTTGAGCAATTTTTTCCAAAGGCTTATAATCTGTGTATTTTAGTAGATTATCACACATATAGATTGCTGCTTGATGATGTGGTATCATACATTGAATAAAATCAATTGTTATATTATTTATAATCTCTGCTGAAATCATTTTTGAAGCCATTTGCCTTAAAATTTGATCAAATCGAATTAAGTATTTTTTTACATTTATCATTTTATCATAATTCATTTTTTGCCACTCCTTTTTATATCATACTAAATAAAATATAAAATGTTACTGTTGTTTTATATTAGAAAGTATATATTTGCTAATTTTGGAAATACTGTTTCTAGGTGGTGATATTATGACAAGTAAAGAATTATTATATGTTGAAGATGCTTTAGGTCATGAAAAGTTTATGCAATCATGCAGTGCAAAAACAGCAAATAAACTAACAGATCCTACTCTTTCTGATTATATGAAGGAGCTTGAGCAAACTCATACAAATTTATTAAACAAATTTTTAAATTTATTATAAGGAGGAACCTATGGAAGATAAAGATTTAATGGAAAAAGAGTTGTTAATTGTTAAAGGCGTTTGTGATTTATATCTTCATGGCACAATTGAGTCAACAACAGCTGAAGTTCATAGTGCATTTAAAGAAGCTTTAAATACATCTTTAGATATTCAAAATAAAATATATAATTTAATGGCTGAAAAAGGATGGTATAAAACAGAAATTGTTGAGCAAACAAAAATAGATACTGTAAAACAAAAATTTTCATCCAATTAAGCAAAGAAGGTGTTTTCAATAACACCTTCTTTTATAAAATACTATTCATTTCTTCCATGATATTTTTATATTTAATTAAAAAAACACTCTCGTCTTGTATTTGTACTGCATTTTGTAATTCATTTATCATAATATATACTTTACTAATACTATATTGTTTACTAGAATCAATATTGGTATTAGTTATTAGTTTTGAATAAGAATCTACTGCTTGTTTGACATCATTTGTAATTTCTCCCCAATTTTTAGAATCTAGTTTTGAATAGGCCTTAAATATACTAGATTTTGTTTCTATTATTACTTTATATACTTCATCATCTGTAGTATTTTGTATAAATTTCGGAATGTATTCATATAATTTTGATAATTCATTTAAAGTTTCTTCCTTTTTTTCTTCTTTTACAACGGTTGTTAAATTATCAAATTCTTTGTTAAAATTTAAAACATCTTGTTGATTTATATTCGATTGATATAAATCTATCGTAATTGTAGGAATAGATGAATATAGCATTTCAATTTCTTTTTTTATATTTCCCCAATTAATTTCATCAGAATTGGTTAATACCCCTTTTTTTTCAAGATCAAATTTTTGAGTTGTTTGATCTTCTCCTGCACCTCCTGATGATCCAGAAGTACTTTCTCCACTAGAATCTCCTTCTGAAGAAGATTTTGATTCTTGACTTGAAGAATCTTGACCAGATTCTTCTCCTCCTCCCGAATTACTACTATTACTGTCTTTTTGTTCTTGTGATTGTTTCGTTATTTCACTTACAGATACATTGTAATTTCGAGTTTCTATATTATTCATCGTATTCAATAAATTGACCAATTTTGTTTCCAAAAATTCGAGTTCTGAGAAACTTTTCTCCTTTTCATTCTTATCATTTCCTTTACTAATATTAGCATAAAGAATAACAGATAAGATAGCAATAACAAGAATCAATAATATATAAGCTATTTTTTTATATTTTTTCAATTTAAAACCTCCATTTTCTATTTTTTCTAGTATTTACATTTTTATTTTCATTTATTCCTTGTATATTTTTTTTTATAATTTTTATACTATTATTAATAGATTTTTTAGGAGATAAAAATGATAGCAAGTGTTCATTTATATAGTAATAAAAAAGGTGAATTGAATAAATTTTTAAGTAGTTTTTATAATACTAATTTAGAGATTGAAAATCATTTAAAATGGGAAAAAGAATCTGCCAATCCAATTGAATTGGCAGAAATTATTGGTACCTTTGTTGATAATTCTGATGATTATATTTTAACTATGTGGCTTTGTCTAGATCAAGATGTTTTTATTAATGTAACTCCTGAAAATGCTGATGCTATTATTCGATACCTCTATGAAAGATTCCCTTATTAATTTATCTATTTTTTAAATTTGATTAATTATTCGTATCTTTTAATCACCTGTATAGCCCCATATTAATTGGGCTTGTCTTTGTGTGTTTCCTCCTGACCAAGGATAAGCATAATTATCCCATCCATCTACCCAACCTGCTGGTTTTTCACTTGCTCTACATTTTATTGTCTGATCCAATGTCCAAGATATAAATACCCACCTTCCTATACTCGTTACACTGTTTGGAATTATTATGCTACTTAATCCTGTACATCCAGAAAATGCTTCTTCTCCTATACTCGTTACACCATCTTGGATTGTTATACTACTTAAATTACTACATCCAGAAAATGCTTCTTTTGCTATTCCTTTTGTTCCTTCTTCTATTTTTATACTTGTATCTTCAGGCATTGTTCCTTTATATTTATAAGCTACTTTTCCTGCATACACTACTCCATCTGGTTGATTATTATACCATGCTGTGCCATAAAATGCTCCACCTCCTATGCTTATTACACTGTCTGGAATTATTATACTACTTAAATTACTACAACCCCTAAATGCATTAGCTCCTATACTTGTTACACTATTTCCGATTGTTATATTACTTAAATTACTACAATTTTGAAATGCACCACTTCCTATACTTGTTACACTATTTGGAATTATAATTTCTTTTAACTTTTGAAAAGAATGAATTCCACTTCCAAAAGCCTCATCTCCTATTGAAACTACTGTATTTGGTATTTCTACTTTTTCAATATTGTTTGTAAATGCTCTAGAAGTATATGAACTTACACTATCTCCATAATCGTTATTATATCTAAATTCTATTTTTGTACATCTACTTGGATATCTTAATTTCGTATAATTTTCTATTTTAGAAGTATATCCTATAATTGTATTGTAGCCTTCTTCTCCCTTTGTATTACTTCTCCAGTAAAAACAATTTTCTGGTGTTGCTGTTTTATCCCATTCTTCTGCATTAAAAGCTAACGATACTTCTCCATCTCTTGTTATTTCTACTTGTATTCCATC